>JADLBA010000233.1 GCA_020848015.1 Crocinitomicaceae bacterium
AGTAAGAGCATCAATGGCATTAATTTTTTCATGTTGTTTATTTTTTAATTGAACTATGGTTTGTTTGGTAGTAGAAAGTTTTTGCTGAATGCTGTCTGCTTTCAATTCAAGTGCTTTGTATTTTTGATCCAACACTAAATTATCCTGTCGAAGCGAATCATTCTGCGCTTCCAGTCGCTTTGTATTTTCTCCGCATTCTTTCTCTCCATCTTTACAAGGAATTTTCAGCTCAATGGCTACATACAGCGCAAAGCAGATAAACAAGAGAGTGGAGGTTATGATATTACTTCCCTTCATTACCATTAATTTTTTTGATTTGTTCTTCGGTTAAAATATGTTTGCTGATAGATTCCGGTAGTGCGTGTTTAGCCAGCCAATACAAGAGCGCTTCCACAATAAATTTGTGAAACACCAATGCAAAAATGAAAGACTGAAAGAGATTTTCGATTTGCTGCAACTTATACCCCCGGAGGAAATACAGCCCAACAGCATATACCACTCCGATAATGATTACACGGTAACGTGTGCGTGTTTGCGTTCCGGTTGCTTTTTGCAAACCCTCTTTTATCTTATAATGGTTAATGCCATAACAGATAATAATGAATGTGATAATGTACTGCCAGTCAAGGGAAGTCATGTAGCTTTGAATGTGTGCGATAATTTCGGTTAAGGTTTCCATAGGTTGTTTTTTTAATAGTTATGTGCCGAAAAGAATTGAATCAACTGGTTTTAAGTCGGCTCTTTCCAGTATCTTTTTTTCTTTGAGTTTCGCAATCATCGGTGCGATCTCTTTTTCAGGCGCACGTAGAATTGCTTTCTCGGAATAGTTGGCAAGCAGCTTAACTTCCCATAAGTAGAGCTTATCCAGTTCTTCTTTGAGCTGCTTTATTTGTTCTTCATTCAATTCCTTGTTTTGCTTTTTCGCTTCCTCTGTCCAGGACTTCAGCAGTTTTTTAATTAAATAGTCCTTCAACTGCGAATAAGTCAGATAAAGCGTTCCGGCTGTTACTGAAATTGAAAAAATGGCTATGAGTGCTTTTTTCATTATCTATGATTTGATTGTAAACATTGATTTTATCATGTAATAAGCAACGGTGCTTAATGTAGTAGCTCCAACCACCGCAGCCACGAACTTGAAAATCGTATCATTGGTAAGCGTGATTTTCACATCCGTTCGTAAGCCTTCATCTCCGAAAGTGTTATCGAGGTACTTTTTTAGCAGACCCTTTTTTTGTTCTTTATCTTGTGTTGTTTCTGCCATCGCTTATTTCTTTTTTGGTGGTTCAGCTACTCTGTACTGTGGAAGTTTTTTTGTGATCTCCAATATTTCTCCAACTTCATCCTTGCTTAGCCTGCTTTTCAGATCATCAATCAGGTTTATCTTTTCAGTGGAAGCCTGGTAATACTGGTAGGCAACTTGCGATACTTGCACTTGGTCTTTCAATGCGCGAAACACACCTTTGATTTTGTCTTCATCATCATCAAACACTCCCCATGAATCACGTATGTCTTTTGCATAAGCTTTTGCGCTTGCAACTGTGAGCATATACATTGGTTTCTTTATCTTCTTTCCAACGTTTTCCCAATAGCGTATATCAAAGGCATTGCTTTCAACAAGTCCAACTGAATCAGGAGCAATATCTCTTTGCAATTCACTAAAAAATGCAATGGCCAATCTGTCCCTGTTTTTTCTTTTCTTATTGAAAACAGCAACACCGATCCACACTCCGGCAATGGTTACAACACCTCCGATGATGAGTGCTTTTTTATTTGTCCGGGCAATATTTATAGCAGCAGCTTTCATTTTAGTAAACCAGCCACCCTCCCTTGTGGGGTTAATGCTGCAACGTCAGATGCAGACGTGTTCTGTGATACCTTAACAATGGCATAAAGGATAGCTGCTATTACCGCAGTCAATACAATGGGAACTCCATAGGTCAATACTTGAGTAATACCTTTACCAAGGCCCATAATACTTCCTCCTAAGTCCGCAGCTGATGCAACCGCACTTGTAGCAAGGTTTGTAACATCAATATCCTGCTTCTTGAAAAAAGCATTAAAGTCAGGACGGGTAGTACAGGAAGCTGTTGAGCCATTCACCTGCCATGTTTTTAACCAAATGGTTTTTGCATTTTCTGCACCGAACTTTTCCTCCAGCTTTTTGAAATAACTAATCCATTCCGAACATTCGGAACTTTTTTCCGGTACGATGATGTCTTGTATTATTGTGGCCATTTCGTTTTATCTAATGTGTCTATGACACCTTTAATATGTTTTCGACTTCCCTTTGCATTTCCTTTGGTGGAAGGCTTGGCAGGTTTTCCATAATGAACTTTTCCAATTTCTTGCGAATGTTCACTTCACGTTCTTTCGCCTGATTTTTGGCGAGTGTCGTGTAGATTTCTCTGCCAGCCCAAACTCCGGCAGCAAGTATGAGTATCGTCCTCATCATGCTTCTGCTTCAGTAGAATTTATTTCTACTGTTTCTACTGCCACTTCTTCTTTCTTTTCTACCTGCGCTAAAGCTCCGGCAGACAAGTCTTCCGCTGATGGCTTGTGGTAAATATTAGCATCCGATACACCAATGGAGCGTAACCATTCACCCACGTTAAAACTTGGGCAGGCTTTACCATGTGCATTAGGAGCTTCGTTATGCCCAAGCACTAAAATTTTCGGATGGCGTTTGATAGTGTATTTTACATACACTTCAAGGGTTGCCAATTGTTCTTTGGTGCGAGTGTCTTTAGGACTTTTATTCTCCTTGTCCATTCCACCTGCATACACAATATGACGGGAATTGCCGTTCAATCCTACAACACCGTTGCTGATTTCCCATTGATCCACAAAGTCATCTGTATTGAAAGGAATGATGCTTACTAAATCTCCATCAAGTTCTACGATGTCCGCATAGCCGGGACGGTTCCATCCACGTCCTCCGAGATGTACAGGGTTTGTGTGCCAGCGAATGATGTCTTCTTTTGTTACTGGTCTTCCTTCAGGTGTTGCTGTGCAATGAAGCACTAAGTAGTTTAATTTGTTGTTCATGGCTATTGATTTTTATTTGTTGATTTATAATTTGTTGGACTTAAAATTTCTCTGACCTCGAATTGGCGATACCATACCAGGATGCTCACCGTATGAAGTCCGGGCAGCTTAAACTGCCAGTTCATTTTACCGTCAATGACAGTTCCGGCCAGCTCTGTTACTTCTGCTACATTGAGCTTGCTTTGAGGACTGGCGTATAATTCAAATGAGATCGGTTTGCTTTTTCTCGAACCAGTAGGCGTAAACTTGTTTACACGGAAACTGTTCAATCGTTCTAATCCGGTAACAACAAATTTGGCGTGTTGAATAACTGCCGGATTGCTTTGCAGATCTTCACGCATTTCAGCATAATCCGAATTAATGGAAATTGTGCTGCTGACTTGTAGATAGCCAATAACATTAATACTGTTATTGCTGGTATCTGAAACGTATATTGAATTATTAAAACTATTGAAAGCTCCACCGATGTTTTGCTCACCGAAACTTAATCCGTCAATTTTGCTGTTGTCCGGACGAATGATGGTGAAGGTGTTGTCGTCCCTGTTCTGTACATATAGAAAGCCATTGTAAGAATCAAAAAAGCTGTTGTATGGTTTGCTGCCTGTGGCAATTGTTCCAACGATAGTATGCGTAAGCGTTTCAATCTGATAAGCAAAATTGTTATTGGTAGCAACGGCATACATAGAATTGTTAGCAGGGTTGTAGGTAATGGAAACAGGACGTTGACCAACTGCCGGAATGGTCGTTATAAGTGCGTTGGTGCTATCATAAACAGTAATGATATTCGCAAGTGAATTGGCAACATAGATGTCGCCATTTACAGGATTAACTCCTACACCGATAGGATCCTGCCCGGTTGGAAGTGGAGAGCCTATAATTTCTGTAAGAGCTTCCGCATCAATAACACTCAGGTTATCGCTGACCAGGTTAGCTACATATACACGGAGGTTTACAGGATTGAAAACAACTGCAACCGGACGAGTACCAACGGGTATAGTTGCCGTTACGTTTAATGCTAAATCAATAACAGCAAGCGTATTTGCTACTGAACAAACCACATACACATATCCGTATTTACTGCTGGAGCTTTTTGTATTTACGGCAAGTGCAACCGGTGATGTGAAACCGGGAAAGGTTGGCTGAAGCTGAATAACCTTTACGACCTGGTTACCGGAATCCAAAACGGTTATAGTACCGCTTAACTGGTTAGCAATGTATATCAGTTGGTTTGCAGGATTAACTACAATGCCCTGCGGATGCACTCCGGCAGGGATGCTGACTTGTGCAACAATGGTATGATCCTGAACATCTCCCGGAGCTGGAGGACTAACACTAATGTTTTGATTTGCGCCCCACAGCACAACTTCTTTTTCTTCGGTAGATTTATTTTGAATAGTTACCTGTGCTTTAGGGAACTCACGGAATATATCTGAAAATGGATTAGCGGAAAATGGAGTTACCTCACGAGGTTTCCATTTACTCATCATTGCCTTATAAATTGCTTTGCTAAAATCGGTTGGGAAGGGCTTTTTCTTTTCCCTTTTTGCCGGATCATCGTTCGATACACGGATAACACCTTGCCTTGTTCCAAAGCGTTTTAAGTCTTTCTCGTATTTTTCGTCATACCTTTCGTTAGTTGGTTTTGAAGGTTTTTTAAGCGGTAAATGTTCTTTGTTGCGTTTGTTGGGAATTGCATCATCGGCCACATCAATTATTTTGATGCGTGTACCAAAACGTTTTAAATCCTTTTCGTAGCTCTCACTTTTTTTATCCAGGTTAAGTGCTGCACGAAGGTTTTTATTTGTTTCTTCAAAATAACTATCTTCTGTATCTCCATAGGTTTTGCTCACAAAGTTGTTCTCACCGGATTTCTTCTTTTCAGAAAAAATCTTTTTGAGGCTTTGCGCCAAACCGTTAATACCTATGTTATGACCAGCTTTCATTACTTGGTTTGTGTTTTTAAATTTTCTCTGCCGGAGTAATTGTCAATGAAATTCACAATGTCTTTCACTCTGTCTCTGTGTCCTTTCCCAACGGATTCAGGATGAGAGGTAAATATTTTTGTAGTGGCATAAACCGCCTCTGTTCTTGGGAAGCCTAAGTCCAGGTATAAGCGTAAGCCGTGTAAGTCGGCTGGTTTTTCCAGTCGTGTTGGAATTTGAAAGTGATAGCGTTCATGGAACAGTACCACCACTCTTACCGGAATGGTGTAGCCAGCAAATGACGATTGCGCTACCTGTATTCTCCCTGATTTGCGGTTGGTCCGTGCAGGAGTTACTAAGGGATTACCTTCTTCATCTTCGATAACAGGCAGGTATTGAATAAGAAAATCACCGTCCTTGCTGTCATAAACTCCGGTAGGCATATATCCGGCCTTCACAGCAAAGTCCTGTGCGAAGCCGATAAAGCGGTGCATTTCCGGTTCAGCCCAAATATTCTTTGGCTCTATTTTCTCCAGCTCAAATTTTTCAATGCGAAAATTGCCATCGTCTCCATACGCCTTATCGTACATCTCCACCATCAGCTGATCCGGTGAAAGCGGAAAGGGAAGGGTGAACTCTTTGTATCCGGGATTTTTCCCTTTAAATAAATCTTCTGTAAATGGTACACGCCTGCGGATATAATCGGTATTGGGCTTTGCAGCATCATAGCATTTTACGCCCAAAGCACAAGGCTCAAAAGCACGAATGCCTACCTTGACTTTAAAGCGTTGTTGTTGTGATGGAATTGGTATGACCATGTTGATTATGCTGCTGCTTGTAAAACTGGTTCTACTGCAACCGGAACTGGTGCAGGTTGTATTTGTGGCTGAGCCTGTACGTTTTTGTTTTTCATCATTCGTGATGCACCATAAAGTGCAGCAAGCAAGAGAACAGCACCACCCACATAAACTGCTATGGGAGGAAGTCCCATAATTGTTTTTTCAACTTTAGGATCTCCTTCGCCCGATCCACCAACATTCATTTCGTAATCAGAAGGCTCACTGCTCTTAAAGTATTTCATCACGTTCTGAATAGTGCTTTGAGCGCCTTCAATACCTCCGGCTTTATCCAAGAGGTCTTTTGCTTTTTGACCGAGATGTTTCTTTTTATATCCTTCAGCTTCGGAAACCGTTTTATCGGCTTTGTCGGCTTCTGATTTTTTTTGTTGGGCTGCTGCTTTTTTTGCTTTGCGTTTCGCTTTCAGCTTATCAAGAAAGTTGTCATAATCACTTTCGTATAACTGCATGATGCGATGTGCTTTTTCTGCTCTTATCATTGCTTTAAGTTTTAAAGGATGTAAAGTAATTTGAGGGTAGAGCCGTTGACTACATAAGGCAATGCCTTGTACCCTTTGCCAACAAAGGAGTAGCTCTTAGCTTCTCCGGGAGGCAGAGATACTCCGTTAAAAGTGGCTATACTGGCTCCGGTGTTTTTCACCGAAACGAACAAAGCTCCTTGTGGGGTTGCCCCATCAGCTGTTACTTCCTGTTCAATTGGATCTGCTAAAATGTCCATGTGTTTTAAGTTTTACCGTCAGAGACGGAGTTTAATTTATGCTGCGACTTTCATTGGTTGTAGTTCCGAAATAGGTCTCTTGCCTCCCTTGACAACTGCAATTCCGGCCAACAAAAGGGCAATTCCGAGAAAAGCAAAACCTACCATTGGCCCGAAACCAGCTTCTTTAGGCTTTGCATTTTTGTCAAGCTCTTTCATTTCCAGTTTTGCTGCCTCTGTTCCCGATGCTGCGGATTCACTTCCAGGAGTACCTCCTTCGGATTTATCCTGCATAGCTGCTGCGCCTGCACCTGCCATAGCTATCTTTTTTTCTTCGCTTGTGGAAGATTCAGAAGTGCTACCAGGTTCTTTCTTTGCAGATGAGCTGGTAGAAGTACCTGTGGTATTTTTCTTTTTGTTCTTATCAAACAAACCAAAATTTCCGAGTATCGGAAGTCTGCGTTTACCTTCGGATCCAGGAATTTGTTTTTGCTGTTTCCTATCAGCTCGTTTCTGCTTATTGTCAGCTTTCCTTTGCTGGCGTTCTTCTTTGGTTTTGCGTTTGAACAGATAGTCATAGCTATCTTCTTCGTATCCGTCATAATCGTTGTTAAATGTTTCTCCGATAATCATGGCTTTGGGTTTTAGTTGTTTTTATTGATTAAGCTGCTTTTGCGAATACCGGAGCAGCTACCGGAGTTTGTTTTTTGTTCATCATTACATAGCCTACGCCTGCAATGAATATTACTCCCACCACCGCAGCAACAATCATCATGGTGTTATCACCTCCCCCTGGAGGTGGTCCGGGAGGCATTGCTGCACCAGCTTGACCGAGCAAAGACAGTTGAGATTTCTTTTCATCAATCTGTGTTTGCTTCAGCTCGTTTTTTAACCTTTTCTTTTCGCTGTTTAATTCTCGTTTTTCCTGTCTCTCAGATTTTCTTTCTTCCTTTCGCGATCTTCTATCCGATTTTTTTTCTTGCCTTTCTTCTTTTTTTTCGGCACGTTTCTCTCTGAACCGTTTGAAAAGGCTATCATATCCCTCATCGTCATAACCTGCGTAGATGGATTGACCAGTAAGACCGAAATTGTTTTTTTGTAAAATCATAGTATTAGGCTTTTAATGGTAATGGTTGCTGTGATTGTTTTTTTGTGTAGTAGGCGATTGCTGCTACTGCTAAACCAAGCAGAACAAAAAGAGCAATGAGCATATACATTTTGTTTTTGCCCTTGCCGTGTTCATTGGCTGCCAGTTGCGCTTTGTAAGCATAAATTCCCTGGAGTGTTTTTGAAGTTGCTTCCTCCCTTGCTCTTTTTCCTGAACCAATGGAACCGGCAATTCCTCCAACTGCATTGGCTATTCCTGCCCACAAACCACCGCCACCACCACCGGAAGATTCTCCGCTTTCTTCACCACCTGATTCGCCTCCTTTCTTAAAGAGAGATTTAAAATCAAAGCTGTCATAGCTGCTTTCAAGTGTGCAATCGAGTATAATACTTGCCAGGTCATTGTTGAACTCATTGTTACATTCTCCAATAGCGGAAAGTAATTTGTCGGTAAGATCTTCGTCTGTTGGGCTTTCAGAAAGCTCTATACTATATTCTTCCAGTAATTCCCGAATAGCTTTAGGATTATCGGCAATGATGATCCCGATAATCTGAAGCAAGGCTTTTGATTTCTCATTAAGCATTGCTTCCGGCTCTTTTGGTTTTACTTTTTCGTTATTGATTATTCTTACCATTGATTATGAAATTTTTGCAATGACAACTCCGGCAAGAAAGAACAGCCCGAATTTTAACCACAGGCTTTGTGTACTTTCTTCATTTTTCTTTTCCAGTTTTTCTGTTTGCTTTTTTCTGCGTTTGAGTTCGTCCCACACCGTTTCTACTTCAGCCATCAATGTTTTATCCTCCGGTTTGTCTTTGGATTTTTTCTTAGTGTCCTCGTAGAGTTGTGTCAGATCGTTCACGGATAGCTCTGATAGCTGATCCAGCAATTCTTTTGTTTCTCCTGAATAGGAACTGTGGCAACCGCAATAGTTGCTCTCATCGCTTTTATGGCCTGATACTTCAAGAATCAGTTTTTTCTCCGGGTGTATGTTTATCAAATCTTTGATAACCGGCTCGCCTTTTTTCTTCACCAGGAGTTTAACAGCCTTGGCCAGTTCATCTACTTTTTTCGGAGCTTCATATCCGTACTTTTCAACTATTTTAGCGGCCTCTGATGGCTTTTGCAGTACGATGTAATCAATCCGGTTTTGCGCTTTTCCTTTGCACATGGTTGGTGTATTAATGGATTTGTGCTTTACTTTATTTTGTGAAAAAAGCCAAAGCTGAGAGGGTTTCCCGCTTTGGCTTTTTATGATAACCCTTAGCTGAAATCAGCTTATCTGCGTTTTCTTAACAGCCTTCTTGGGCCTCCAGGTCTTCCTCCACCCACAGGTCTGCGAATAATTTTGCGAACCATTTTTTTAGGTTTTGGCTTCACTCCAAAAACATTTGAAGGTTTTTGTTTAGCAAGGTCAATTTGTGGTAAACCTGTTGGACGTGGTGCTGTGGAAACTTCCGCAACGTTGTGTCCCGCTAACACATTACCCATATCAACACGAGCTTTGATGGTGAATGTTAAAGTGGTTTTGATACCTGCTTTTTGGAAAAAGCGGATGCTGTCCTGACCTGTTACATCCATCTCAAAGTTGGCATCATCGATGAGCTTTGGATCGGTGTTTTGAGGTGAGGTAGCATTTCTCGGCTGATAAGGATGAGAGTTTCTTGCTCCCGCACCTGATCTACGTAGGATTGTCCATACGTTATCAAATTGCAACGGATCCGAAACGGACATTTTCATCCCCTGGATTTTGAAAGGATTGGCTTTGCTTTCCTCTCTTATTTCGTTGTGAGAGCTTTCCTGAACCACTACGGTTACGCCTGCTGGTTGGGCTGCGTTTTCGTTACCTCCAAACACGATAGCTTCTGCATCTGCTCCGCTGGTGTTGTTGATGGTAATGGTAAGGGTACGGTCATTCGGATTGATTTTTCCGATAGAGTTTTGAGCGTAGCTATCGTATGAATCATCATCGTAGCTATCATCTTCGCCTATGTACTCTACTTCCTCATAACTGTCTTCGTCATAAGCATCCTGACCTTCCAATCCGGTATCGAAATTATCGTCATCATAATCATCGTAACGGTCTTCGGCCTCTTGCTCATAACGTCTGATTTCTTCGTTATATTTATTCATGGCTTGAATTGTTAATTGTTAGTAATTGTTTTTGTTTTTCGTTGTGATCGTTGCAAGGCTCTTAATGCACGTCAAGCCTTACTTCTTCGCAGCATCTTTTTCTTTGTCCGCTGCTTTTTTGTCCTTCGATTTGTTAATAGCTGGTATAATGAGCGTTTGAGCTACAATTACGGCAGCAAGGCAACCTACGAATGCTGTTACCAGCGTTACGCCTGCGGTGATACCTACTTCTTTCCAGTCTATTTTTGAAATTTTTGAAACTTCGTTCATGGCTTTAATTTTTTAATGGTTGATTTTAATCGTTGTGGTTTTGCATGAATTGGTATTTAAACCTTGCGAGGGCAAAATTGAGAGTAATGACAGGGGTTTAAAAGGTGGTTACTTGTGGTTTGCCACAAGTTTGAAGAAGACTTAGAGGGAAGTCAGGCAGTTGGGAAAGTTTGTTGCATACAAGAAATTTTGGAGGAACGGATAGAATTTTTGCGAAAAACACCGAAAAGCGGCATTGTTCGCAAAAATTCTATCGCACATTTACGAAGTAGTTGAAATGGCTCTGACATTGCAAATTATTGGCAATAATTCAGAATATTGCCGAAAATTTGTTTGATAAAAAATCTATCCTTTGAACAAAAAAGATCTTCTTACACCCACGATAAGAGTGGCATACACGTTACCGTTTTTTGTGAAAATAGGCAGATAATGTTAAAATCATTTCCGCCATAACTTGTTTTTTTATGCACTTATGGCGGAAATGAATTAAAGCCATTTCCGCCATAACTATACTTTTTAGTATATTTGTGGCTAAAATGAAAATATGCTCATAATAGGAAGAAGTAAAGAAATCGAGATTTTAAATGAAAATCTGACTTCTGATAAACCTGAGTTTGTAGCTCTATACGGAAGACGCAGAGTTGGCAAAACATATCTGATAAGAAATGTGTTTGAAGACAAATTCACATTCAGGCTTACTGGGGTGGCACAGGCTACTTTGCAAGAACAACTTGCCAATTTTAATACGGCTATGCAGGAGCAGCATCCTCAAGCAGGGTATAGAAACGCAAATAACTGGATGGAAGCCTTCCAACAGATTAAACAGGTTATAGAAAAGTCGAAGCAAAAGAAAAAAATCATAGTTATAGACGAAGTGCCTTGGTTTGATACTCCACACTCCAGGTTTATTCAGGCATTGGAGCATTTCTGGAATAGCTGGGCTTCAGGTAGGAAAGATGTCTTACTGGTGGTATGCGGTTCAGCAGCTTCATGGATGATTAATAAACTCATAAACAATAAAGGAGGCTTGCATAATCGTGTAACTCAGAGATTAAAAATAGAGCCTTTTACCCTAAATGAATGTCAAGATTTATTAAAGCACAAGAAAATCACATTGGAGCATTATCAGCTCATACAGCTTTATATGGCTTGGGGTGGTATTCCATTTTATTGGGATGCTATCAAAAAAGGGGCAAGTGCTTCTCAGAGTATCAATAGACTTTGTTTTGAACCGAACGGTTTACTTAAAGACGAGTTTAACAAATTATTTAAATCCCTATTCGCTAAAGCTGAACGCCATGAAACTATTGTGGCTGCCCTTGCTAAAAAAAGTAAGGGACTTACCCGTGAAGAAATCAGTAAAGAAAGTAAAATACCTACTGGTGGTAATCTTACAAACTTATTAGATGAACTGGAAGAAAGTGGTTTTATCAGGCGATATGTACCTTTTGGTAAACAGTCCAGGAATAGCCTCTATCAGTTATGCGATTTCTTTTCATTGTTTCACATAAAATTTATAAAAGGAAAAAAAGCATTGGATACAGACCATTGGCTGAACATGATTGATAGTCCAACACACAGAGCATGGAGCGGATATGCCTTTGAGCAGGTTTGTCTTGCTCATATCCCTCAAATCAAAAAAGCACTTGGTATAAGTGTTATTGGAACAGAAACGTCTTCGTGGAAAAGTACTCAATCAAAAGATGGAGCACAGATAGACCTGGTTATAGATCGTAGGGATGGGGTTATCAACTTATGTGAAATGAAATTTTCAGTTAATCCCTTCATCATTGACAAAAAATACGATGCCGAATTGCGAAATAAAGTAGGAGCTTTTAGAACTGAAACTCAAACAAAAAAATCCGTTTTCCTGACAATGCTTCCCACTTTTGGTTTACAGGATAATTCCTACGCAGGCAATGTGCAGAATGATTTAAAAATGGATGTTTTATTTGAAA
>JADLBA010000234.1 GCA_020848015.1 Crocinitomicaceae bacterium
AAAATCTGGCACTTGCTGATGAAATAATCAGCCACTACCACCGGTGCAAACATATCCTGTGAATGAAGCTCTTTTTTCAGTTGTGAAAACCGCTCAGAAAGAAAGCTGAGTTCTAATGGAAATGCATAACGGTCTTTATTTTCATAAAACTTGGGAAGAAAAGTATTTTCTGCGAATTCTTCGAGTATCAGTCGGGATGACCAACGGCTCGCAAGGCGGGTGGCAAGGCTTGTTTTTCCTGCACCGATATTTCCTTCTATAACAATGTAGTGGTAAGGGATCATTTTTTTCTCACCTCATTTTTATCCTCACATTCATTGAGCAATTGCTGCATCGTTTTTTTTATAACAGGGTGGATCATTTCAGGGGCAAGTTCAGCCATCGGCTCCAGCACAAACCTTCTCAAATGAAGGCGGGGGTGAGGTACCTGTATTTTTTCTCCATCAATAATTTCATCGTCGTAAAACAAAATATCCACATCCATTTCACGATCGAGGTATTTTGAAGGGCTGCGCTCTCTGCCAAAAAAAACCTCCAGTTCCGCAATTTCGGAAATCAGTTCTTTCGGACTCAGCTTAGTTGAAATCTTCAGTACTTGGTTTAAAAACTCGGGGGAATTTTCCATTCCCCAGGCAGAGGATTCGTAAATTGAAGACTTCCCGGTAATATCGCCCATATTAAATGTAATAAAGAGAGAAGCCTCTTCGATATTCGCCTCTCTTTCACCAAGATTAGCTCCCAAACATAGAAAAACAGAGTGAATAGTCATTAACAGCGAAAGTACAACTACGATAGATTGAACCAAGCATAGAAAAAAAAACAGGTTATAGAAACGCCGTTAATGACAATCGAAATTTGAAAAAGACCATACAATGATCACCTCCTGTTAAAAAGGCTGTTGAGAGAAAGTCACAAAATAACACCCTGAAAAAAATCCATTGATTGAGCATCATTGCCGCTGGTGTATTACCGGTGGGATAGAAAGCCTGATCTCTCCTACATTTACTTGGTAAAATCAAAAAAGTTTGTCATGAATTTCTTCAAAACCATGCTTGCTTCCATGCTGGGAGCTTTTCTGGCACTGGGACTTTTGTTCCTCCTATTCGTTTTCATCATCATCGCAGCTATAAGTAGTGCAGGAAGTGAAAAAAGCGTAGTAATCAAGGAGAACTCCGTTCTGCATATCAAGTTGAACGATCCCATTGTTGAAAGAGCCAATGATAAGAATTTCAATTTCTCATTGGGAAATTTTGATTCCAAGCAACGTATCGGACTCAATCAGTTCATCAAAGATCTGGAAGCTGCGCAGGAAGATGACAAGATCAAAGGTATTTTCCTTGAGGTGGGTTCAGTAGTAGGGGCTCCCAGTTCAATGCACGATCTACACAATGCAATTGTAAAATTCAAGAATACGGGAAAATGGGTAATTGCATTCAGCGAGGGTTATTCCCAAGGAGGATATTATATCGCCAGTGCCGCAAACGAAGTTTACCTGTATCCGACCGGTGAAATTGACTGGCGGGGTATCAATGCCGAAATCATGTTTTATAAAAAATTACTCGACAAGTTAGAGATTGAGGCACAGGTGGTACGTGGGCCAAATAATAAATTTAAAAGTGCCGTTGAGCCATTTATCTATGATCACATGTCAGACGAAAACAGGGCACAGGTGAAAACCTTTATAGATGATATCTGGATGACAATGTTAGAAGGTATCGCCGAACAAAGAGGGCTTGATGTAGCAGCTTTGAATTCGGCAGCAGACTCCCTTGATTTTTTAAGTGCGGGAAAAGCTCTGGAGGCAAGGGTGGTAGATGGCCTGATGTACCGTGATGAAGTAGTAACGCAGATACGGTCAAAATTGGGAATTGTTGAAGACACCACTGCAACAAAAGGCACAGATAACGAAAAAGATGAACTTCCATTCGTTAGTCTGGCCGACTATCACTCTGGTAAAAAAAGAGATAAAGTGGACTTTGAAAAAGGAAAAATTGCGGTAGTTTATGCTGTTGGAGCGATCGAAAGCGGTGAGGGTGATGACGAGACAATTGGGAGCGATCGCATTGCCGCTGCGCTGAAAAAAGCACGTGAAGACGAAAAAGTAAAAGCCATAGTTCTTCGCGTCAATTCCCCCGGCGGGAGTGCGCTCGCTTCGGATGTGATATGGCGTGAAACACAGCTTATCAAACAAAAAGGAAAACCGTTCGTCGTTTCAATGGGCGATTATGCCGCTTCGGGCGGGTACTATATTTCCTGCGGAGCCGATAAGATTTATGCGAACCGCAATACTATTACCGGCTCTATCGGTGTTTTTGGGATTTTACCCAATATGCAGAAATTCCTTGACAATAAGTTAGGCCTGACGTTTGACCGTTTTGAAACCAATCCTCACGCCGATATTTTTAGTGCTTCAAAGCCATTAGATAAAAAAGAAATGCAAGCCATGCAAAGCCTTGTAGCAGACATCTATGATGATTTCACCCGCAAGGTTGCCGATGGACGTAAAAAAACACAGGCAGAAGTAGATAGTATTGGACAAGGCCGTGTATGGAGTGGTGAGGATGCAAAAAACATCGGGCTGGTGGATGAGATCGGCGATCTTAACGCGGCTGTTGCTGCTGCAGCAAGTATGGCGGGTATAGAAGATTACAGAGTCAGTGAATTGCCGGAACTGATTGACCCATTAAAAAAGATGATCGAGCAAGTAACCGGGCAGAAACAATCTTCCCTTGTGAAAGAATGGCTCGGTGATAATTTCAATGCTTACAATGACCTCATGTATCTTACAAGAATGAAAGGGCCTCAGGCAAGGCTACCGTTTTTTATCCAGATAAAATAATCTTTCATGTAATTCAAATTTTGGATGCAGCGACATCATTGTTCATGTATCCAAAAAATTTACAATGATTTATCAATCCATTGCCGCAATAAGCAAAAGAAAATTGCATCTTTAGATGAACCGGAAACTGTCAATGAAACAATTGGGGCGTCTTTCGTCAGAAGATTTTCGTGCAGCAAAAAAGTTACCGGTAGTGATTCTGCTTGAAAACATTCGAAGCGGTCTCAACGTCGGGAGCATTTTCAGAAGTGCAGATGCCTTTCGTGCAGCGAGGATTATTTGCTGCGGCTTCACTCCTTCTCCTCCTCACCGCGAAATACTGAAAACAGCTCTAGGAGCCACTGAGAGTGTAGAATGGGCGTATTCTGAAAACATCCTCCTCTCCATAGAAGAACTCAGGCAGAATGGCTTTTCAATTGTTGCTGCTGAGCAAACCTCCGCAAGTATCCCACTACATCTTTTTGAATGGAACAACCGGCAGGTTGCGGTAATTTTTGGCAATGAAGTGACGGGAGTTTCAGAAACAACTATCAGCCGATGCGATCAAACGGTAGAAATCTCGCAGTACGGAACGAAACACTCTCTGAATGTCGCTGTCAGTGCGGGGATTGTACTCTTCGAGCTGAGCCGCAGGTATAACCTGTAAAAATTTTTTGAAAGATGAAAATCTCTTCTATGGAATGCGTGATCAGTGGAGAGGTGAGCCAATCAGATGAATAAACTCTTTCCTTGTTTTATCATTTTCCATAAATTCTCCGCTGAATGCACTGGTAGTAGTTACCGAGTTTTGTTTGCTCACACCCCTCATCTGCATACACAGGTGATGACACTCCATCACAACAGCCACTCCATGAGGTTTCAGGGTTTCGTCAATACAATCCCTAATCTCAATAGTAAGTCGCTCCTGCACCTGCAATCGCCGGGCAAATACGTCCACCACCCTCGGTAGCTTACTCAATCCCACGATCTTTCCATTGGGGATATAGGCAATGTGTGCTTTTCCAAAAAAAGGTAACAAGTGATGCTCGCATAAGCTGTAAACTTCAATGTCTTTAACCAGCACCATTTCATTGTAACTCTCTTCAAATATGGCACTTCTGAGTACTTCCTCTGCATTTTGCTGATATCCCTGCGTAAGATAATCATAGGCTCTTGCAACCCTTTCCGGTGTTTTCAGCAAACCTTGCCGGGAGGTATCCTCCCCAATATTTTTCAGGATAACATTGATCGCTTCGGCGATATTTTCCTGTGAACCGGTAAGCGGGGTTTCTTTTTCAGTCATAAAAAAATTATTCTTCTCCAAAATATTCAACCATGTTGTTCTCTGTCTCCCATAGTTTCACACAATGCAGTGCACAACCTTTGGAAGCAATGGTATCGGCCAGCTGGTTCCAGATTGCAATCGCTATATTTTCAGTTGAAGTCATCACTCCACTCATAAAATCCACATCGAGATTCAGGTTTTTATGATCGAGTTGGGAGATCACTTTTTTTTCGATTAAATCGCTCAGGTACTTAAGATCAATGCAAAAACCTGTATCCGGCAGGGGAAAACCTTTCACAGTAATAAAAAGATCATAATTATGTCCATGCCAGTTAGGGTTTGCGCATTTACCAAACGTTTCAAAATTTTTCGCATCGTCCCATACGGGATTAAAAAGCCGGTGAGCAGCGCTGAATCTTTCCCGCCGGGTAACATAAACAAGTCTTGGCATGGCACTTTTTTGAACAGGCTAATATAGTAACAGCCGGACAGGCTATTGGTTCAGGGCAATGATTTCCGGTTCAATACACCCTGTAGTCTGCCGTGAGGTAATTGGTAACATAATCAGCGATTCCCTCTTCGAGGGAAATGAACGGGTGGGTGAAACCGATCGCTTTGAGTTTGGCCATATTTGCTTGGGTAAAATACTGATATTTGTCGCGTATATCTTGAGGGGTGTCAATAAAACTGATTTTCTCCGGTTTGTTCATCGCCTTAAAAGTTGCTTTTGTAAGATCGAGAAAAGTTCTCGCTTTGCCACTACCAAGATTATATATACCGGGATTTTTCCTGTGGTGCATCAGGAATACGCATACTTCTGTTACATCTTTTACATAAACAAAATCTCGCATTTGCCCGCCATCAATAAAATCCTCGCGATGGGAGCGAAACAATTTCATTTCCCCTGATTTGGAAATCTGGTTGAACGCATGAAAAATGACAGAAGCCATCCTGCCTTTGTGGTACTCATTGGGGCCAAAAACATTGAAAAACTTAAGCCCTGCCCAAAAGAAAGGAGATTTTTCTTGGCCTAGTACCCACTTGTCAAATTCATTCTTTGAGTCGCCGTAAGGATTCAGCGGATGAAGTGAAGGAATGATTGCGTGATCATCATTGTATCCGAATTCACCTGCTCCATACGTTGCCGCAGAGGAGGCATAGACTAATGGCAGCGCCACTTCCGTACAAATATTCCATATTTCCTTTGAGTAATTCAAATTGAGTTCGTCAAATACCGAGCGATCGAACTCGGTAGTATCTGTTCTTGCACCAAGATGAAATACAAACTGAACCTGATCTTCATTATCCCTAATCCACTGAGGAAGGTCACGGCGATCCACCAGTTTCAGAAATCGTTTCCCTGAGTAGTTTTTTGTTTTCTCACTTTTTGAAAAATCATCCGAAAGAACGAGGTCATTAAACCCTTCGTTGTTCAACCTGGCAGCAAGGCAGGAGGCAATAAAACCCGCTGCTCCTGTAATTATTATCATAACATGAATTATTGAAAAACGAAGGTAAGGCAATGGTCTGAATTACTCATCGAGATAATCTTCAGGCTTTTCCTCCTCGAACTTTGGTTCACGTAATTCTAAGGTCCCGATCAGGGTCTGGACAGCACCTTCTTTCAGGGAGTAGGCAGAATGTACAAAAGATTTAATAGAACTTATTTCCAAAACATACTTGATGAGGTAACTCGCCAGCGGCATATATTCCGCTCTGATAGCGGGAATAGACGGGTGTTTCAACCGCTCCTCAAAGGTAGATCCCATCAGCCATGAATGAATTACGGGAAAAGACGACAACGGTATATCATTGCTCGGAGAGGGTGATCGGGTGGTTTCGTCGCTTGGTGCGTAATGTCTGTACAAGGCAAACATGGTATCGAAGGAACCAGATGAACCGATGAGCCGGGGACAAGGAAATTCCTCCAGTTTCATTTTAAGTTCTCCCAGTTCATTGTCGAGAATACTTCTCAACTCTTGTATTTCCGAATGATTGATCCTGTCGGAAGGTTTCACCATATCATAAAGCCTGCTAACGCCAAGCAAGAAGCTTTTCTTCCAGAAAATTGTTGTGCTGTTTGCAATAATAAATTCAGTGCTTCCGCCACCAATATCCATGATCAGTGAGGGGGCATCACCTAGGTCCAGGGTTTGGCGAATACCCTTATAGATCAGTTCCGCTTCTTCATTTCCATCAATCAGTTTTATTTCAATTCCGAATTTCTCCTTCACAAGGTTCACAAACTCTTGTCCATTCGATGCTTCTCTTATGGCAGAGGTGGCAAATGCAAATACTTTATAAACTTGGTAATTGTCAAGATTATGCCCGTGGCAATAAATGGCATCCAGACCTCTGATAAAACGCGCAGGCAAAATCTGCCTTTTTTCAAATCCGCCGGCACCCAGTTTGACGGGAATTTTATTTTCAAAAACCGCACTCCAACTGTCTTTAGTGGTATCAGCCACTAAAAGATTAAATGTATTGGTACCACAATCAATGATCGCAATGCGCATGGGGTAAATTTAAAAAAAGTTCCCTAATAACAGTGTGAACTGCGCAGAAACAATTACCCTTTGTACCACATCCATTTCCAGAGTTCCGGGTAGGTTGCCTTTTTTCCGTACATAAGAATGCCGATACGGTAAATTCTTCCTGCCACCCAAATAAAAAAAACAAAGGCTAAAACTAACATCAACATTGAAAGCAGTGTAAGCCCTATTTGAGTACCAATACTTGCCTTTACCATCATTGTGATGGGGGATGTGAGCGGAAAAACAGCAAAAAAGTTTCCCGCAGCACTTTCCGGGTTGGTGATCATCATGGCGGAAACGATGTAGCCAAATATCAAAGGGAGTGTGATGGGCATCATGAATTGCTGGGTATCCGCATCACTGTCCACTGCTGCGCCAATGGCAGCAAACATGGATCCATAGAGCATATAGCCACCGATAAAATAAAAGACAAAAAGGAAGATCATCAGTGGCCAGTTGATTTCAAAGAACCAATTGATTGCCTCATTATTCATTAAATCTTTCATTGATTCTGCCTGACCAACACCGACAGAAATCACCTGGGCATTTTCAATGACCGCCGCGCCCCCTGCAACTTTTGATTGAAAGAAAAGCATCCCAACTACCGCTACGGCGGCAGAAAGAGCAATCCACATTAGAAACTGTGTTAATCCAACCATGCCTATTCCGATCACTTTTCCCATCATCAACTGAAAAGGCTTCACGGAAGAAACAATTACCTCTACAATTCGATTTGTTTTTTCCTCAATCACTCCTCTCATCACCTGTACGCCATAGAGGAAAATGAACATATAGATCAGGATGGCAAAACCAAAACCAATCACCGCCTTGGCCTGCGTCATATCCTTTTCTCCCATTTTATCCACGTTCTTCTCCACGAATGAAACATTGATTCTCGCTCTTTTGTATGTTTCATAATCCAGCTTCAGGTTATCTGTAACACGAAATCGTTCGAGAGACTCTTGCAGGTCGGAGCGGATTTCTGATCGAATATCATCCGCAGGGAATTTTTTAAAGATAAAATTACATTGTCCGTTATTGATTGACTGATCGTCCAATTCAATCATAACATTGTATAAACCCTTCTTAAATTCCTCAATACTCTGTACTTCTTTGGTAAAAGCATAGCGCAGGTGATCGGAATTTTTGTTGAAACGCTCTGGAAACCGGGGCACGAGATGATGTCCGTTTTCAGAATATTCTGTAATCAATCCGTTTGGATCAGCGATCAGCACATCGTATTCTGTGGCATCATTGAGAGTAAGGGCAATCGCACCAAACATCAGCCCTGCAAATAAGAGTGGGCCGAGAAAGGTCATCACGATAAATGATTTCTTGCGGACGCGGGACAGGTATTCCCGTTTAATAATGAGCCAGATTTTATTCATACGTATGTGTGGCATTAAAAGATTGGACTGCTTCAATAAAAATCTGATCAAAATCGGGCACTAATTCGCGGGCAGAAATAATTTTTACATTGTTCAGCAATACCCATAGTAAGTCATTGAGTGTTTTTTCGCCGGTCAGGCGTATATGTGCAGTATTCTGGTCATTGCTTTTCTCCGATTTAATCAATTCAAAATGCGCACCGAGACTAATGGTGAGATCAAGTACATTACCATCATAGACAATTTCATAGACACGGGTTCTGAACTTATTTTTAACTGCGGCGACACTTCCTTCCAGTATTACCCGTGAGCGGTTGATCAGTGCAATATTATCGCACAGAGCTTCCACACTCCCCATATCGTGAGTGGAGAGAATAATCGTTGCGCCTTCATCTTTCAGCCGCAACATTTCGTCGCGTATGATTTCCGCATTGATAGGATCGAAGCCACTGAACGGTTCGTCCAGAATAAGGAGTTTGGGCTGGTGAACGACAGAAATGATGAATTGAATTTTTTGCGACATACCCTTAGAGAGGTCCTCCACTTTTTTATCCCACCAGGCAGAGGTATCAAGACGTTCGAACCAATCGTTCAGCCTTTTTCTCGCTTCCGATTTTGAAAGTCCCTTCAACTGGGCGAGATACATACATTGCTCTCCCACCTTCATTTTCTTTTAGAGTCCCCGTTCTTCCGGGAGATAACCAATTTTTTCAACATCGGACGGCGCGAGCCGTCTCCCATCAAGGAGCACCTCGCCCTCATCGGCAGCAGTGATCTGATTGATAATCCGGATCAGGGTGGTCTTTCCTGCGCCGTTCGGGCCGAGCAGCCCAAACACAGATCGCTGCGGAACGGAAATACTTACATCGTGCAGTGCCTTGTGGCCGCTATAGGTCTTGTGAATATGCCTGGCTTCCAGTGCATAACCGGTTGGATTCATAGGGTGTAAAGCTAATGGAGTTTTCATTGTGTAACCATGAGGAGGACAAAGGAAAATCATCGTCCTTTCAAAGAGGCATAAAAGGTGATAAATGGAAAACAAAACGATATTTTTTAGAATATTTTTGTTTTAATGGAAAAGCAATTTCTGATCAATCCCTCTCTGGAAAAGTTCAACGACGAATGGCAGGGTAATCCGACAGATCAAAATGGCCGGTTTGTAAACCACGAGTTTCCCTTCACTCCTAAGATGGGTGATGTGTGGAAATGGAAAACGGTGCGCAACCATCAGAAAAAAGATAAGAAGAATGAAAACTTCCGGCTCCCCGTTTATCATTCTGAAGATTTTTTACACAGCAAAGAAGACGGTATTTGCTGGATGGGACATGCCACTTTCCTGATACGACTCAACGGGCTTTTATTGCTCACTGATCCTGTTTTCGGCAACATAGGTTCACTGATAAAACGCAAGTCGGAACTTCCGTTTTCTCCTGAGCAGATCAAAGGAGTAGATTATCTGCTAATCAGCCATGATCACAGGGATCATGTAGATCAAAAAAGTTTGGGGATCTTCCGTAGAAATAATCAGGCAACACAGGTTCTCACAGGGCTTAATATGACAACATTGCTTCACAAATATCTCGGTGCCGGCGAATACCAGGAGGCAGGTTGGTTTCAATCATACAGGCTGAAAGGAGAAATTGAAATTATCTATCTTCCCGCGAGGCACTGGAGCCGCAGAGGGCTGAAAGATACCAACCTCAGGCTATGGGGTTCTTTTCTGATCAGAACAAAAACAACCTCCATTTTTTTCGGTGCCGACAGTGGCTACGGGAGTCATTTCGGGGAGATCAGACGACTGTTTGGATCACCCCGAATCGCGATCATTGGAATAGGCCCCTATAAACCTGAATGGTTTATGAGTCCTAGTCACACATCGCCGGCAGATGCGATTCGCGTTGCTGAAAACCTCGGCGCTGATTATCTGATACCGATGCACTATGGCACTTTTGACCTAGCGGATGAACCACTGGGAGACCCACTGAGGGAATTACTCCGGATAAGAGACTGCGGAAAATATGCGTGTTCTATTTTACCGCTTATTGTCGGGCAGGGAATGGGTATTGAGGCTCTGGCGGGAATTATTTAATGATTCTGAAAATCTATTTTAATTATTTTAATCTGGTGAAATAATCTCCGGTGGTCGCCTTGCATTGGAAACGGGAAAACTGAAAAATAAATCCTTGCAGGAATAGCGGCTATGGTAAACAGGGGGCCCAATATTCCTGCTTTGAAACGGGTTTTCCGAATAGTGCTGCATGAAAAAGAGAGGAGCAGAAAATTGTCAAAGGCAAATAAAATGGTAAGATTGTTGTAATTTTGATCCAGTCGTTTATCGAACGTATCCCTTAATTTATTAACCTTAAAACAATCTTTTTTATGAAAAAATTTTATTTGATGCTGGCAATTGCCGGTTTCCTGATGGGAGTTAGCCCTGTCCAGGCACAGATCACCTTTGAGCGGACTTACTCAGACGGGACGGAAGATTACGGTTCTTCTGTCATTGCTCTTTCTGATGGTTATATCATGTGCGGCTCAACGCTGGATGATGAAAATGGTGATTTCGATGCTTTTGTTACCAAAACCAACCTCTATGGTGATGTCGTATGGACAAATATATATTCCAATATCGGCATCGGAGATGATTATGCGACGTATATCAATGCTGTATCAGACGGTAGTTTTATTATTTGCGGAACATCAAATTATCCCGTAGAAGAAAATGGGAGTCCCAATGAAAACTCATTTCGATCCTCAAATGAAGATGCATTTATTCTCTCCATTGATGAAGACGGGACTGAGCAATGGATCGAGACGTACGATGCGGGTTATAGCGGCCTCGATGGGGCGAATTATATTGTGGAAGCCTCCGATGGGACACTCCTCGTGGCAGGCTATGGCTCTGATTCAGAGGGGAAGCATATTTGGGTTTTTTCTACACAATATGACGGGCAATTTATCGGAGGGACTTTTCTCGGCCTCAGCGGAGACGATGAAGCCACCAAAGTTCTCGAAACATCTGATGGAAGTTTGGCGGTAATCGGCACTTCATTCGATGCCATCAATGGGGATTATGATGGCATTCTCATCAAGTTGGATGAATTGGGCGATGAAGAATGGTCTTACTTTTCAGCCGGCACAGCCGATGAAGTTTTCAATGATGTAATCATTGACCCCAACGGTAATTTTCTAATTGTTGGTGCTGAAGAAGATGAGGTAAATGGAGACGATGATCTTTTGCTTGAAAATGTTTCATTTGACGGAAATAGCCTTTACTACTCATACAATTTTGATTATTCGGGAGGAGATGATGAAGCCTATCGCGTTTATTACAATGGAACCGATTATTTTCTCGCCGGAACAGTAGAAGACACCGGAAACAATGATCTGGATGCCTATCTCGCCATTATTGATGTTGATGCGGGAGACATTGACGGCGATGTGTTGTATGGCGATATCTATGATGATGAATTTATAGATTTCGACTTTACCGATGATGGCGGGTTTATTTGCATCGGATATCAGCAAGTAAATTCCTTTGGCGACTCAGACGTTTATCTGGTGAAAACAGATGAAAATGGTGAAGTAGAAAATCCGGCAGGTGTTGATCCGGTCGAAAGCGGAGTTTCCGTTTCAGTATTTCCCAACCCTGCATCCGGGTTTTTAAGTATTTCATCTACTGATTACCGGAATTTCCAAATTATTTCAACCGAAGGAAAGGTAGTGAAATCCGGCACTCTGACATCGTCTGTTATTAGTCTCGACGGTCTTGCCTGCGGGAATTACAATCTAACTCTTTCAAATAACGACACAACCATCGTTAAATCCTTTATCAAAAACTGATTTTTAGAATTTCCATATCTCTCTAATAGAACTGCCTCAGAAAAATTTCTGAGGCAGTTTTTATTAGCCTATTTTCGAAGTGCGCTTTTGAATATTCATCATCAATAATAATAGCTGGATGGAACAAATCACACTACCTTACCTTAAAGGTAGCAACCATTTTGAGTGAAACATTCCCTCTTCATCCGGCATTCTGGTCGAGGAAAATAAAGTAGTTGAATTATTAAATTAGAAGCCGATCTCAATACCAATCGCCGGCAATGCGGGTAATTGATCAACCCGCTTTGCGGTAACGCGGTCAATATAAAACACATTGGCGCGGTTGTAAAGATTCGTTATTCCCGCATTGAATTCAACGCTGATCTTTTCTCTTTTGATTGTTTTGCGGAGATTCACATCAAGGCGATGATAATAGGGCAAACGTCCCTCATTTAGCGCTGCATATTGAATCCCCATAACAGGCGAGTTGGAAATGGTATAATCGGTACTAATCCCTCCTTCAACACCGGGTGGCTGATAGTAACCTTGGGTCTGGGTGAACGGTAATCCACTGCCGAGGTTCCAGCGTGCGCTAATATCCCAATCGCGTTTTTTTCCGAATTTTTGCGAAGCAACGAAGTTCACATTGTGTCTGCGGTCAAAGACGGGGTCGTAATACCTGAGTCCATCCCAACGATCTACATTGGCAATGGAATATACCATATTGATGGACGTATTTTTTGACTCATACTTCAATACAATATCCACTCCCATGGCACGTCCGCTCTCGATAATAAAATCCTTTCTCAGCAATTCAGGGCGAAACTGGTTGTCAGCATTATCCGGAAAGATTTTGTTTCTGTTTGTATTGGTCACCTGGCGAAAATCCCTATAGTACCCTTCCACATTCATGTTAATGAGCTCTGTGATGTCGAATTCAAACCCCGCTACGTAGTGAATCGCCTTTTGCAGAGGGTTATTTATTGTCCGGGTTTCGTGATTGGGTGTTGTAAAATTAGATTGCAACTCTTCTGGGCTGGCGAGGAATCCATAAAAAAGATTGACCACATCCCTGTCGCTGTTAGTCGCCATCAGGTTTTGCGAATAAATACCTGTCGCCGCTTTCAGGCGAAACCGTCTGTTGGCTTTGTATTTGAATCCAAGTCGTGGCTCCGGCGAAAACACCGAAAAGGAACTATAGTACTGCATTCTCAGGCCAGGTTCCAGAACAAAGCGGTCGCGATTAATTTTATACAGAAAAAAACCATCCAGTTCGGTGGTATTCTGTTCGAGTTCGATCTTCACACCGAGAGGGTTAAATGTGTTGAACTCTGTACTGAATCCCACTACTTCAACCCCATAATTGATCACATCTCTTTTGTTAACGTACTTGAATTCGAGTCCGAAGTTAAAACTTCTGATGCCACTGGATCTGTCCTGCACGTGGGCTTCTTTTAATACCGTTTTGTAATCACTCCATGCAAAATTCCCGCTGATAAGAACAGGGGAAGAAGATGGCGACACGACAAAGTTTCCGCCGGCACCTCTGTTTTTCCAGTTGAGATCAGCCAGAGCAAAATAATTGGTGACCGCATCATCAAACGAAAATCCGAAGATATTAAATTTGGATCCGCTTGAACCGCCAAAAGAAATTTTGGAATAAAGGTCGGTATAGTTAAAGGGCAAGCCGTTGCCATCGTTTACCCAGGGATAAACCTTGGGGGAGCTTTTATCGAGGTATGAATTTTTAGCAGAGAGAATAAATGAAATACCGCCACCATTTGCTTTCATTTTTTTCAGAGGTCCTTCCACGAGCACTTTTCCTCCGAAAGGGCTTGCACCTATTTTTCCACTGATTTCCTTCTTGTTCCCATCTCTTGTGGTAATATCCATTACCGAAGAAATTCTTCCGCCAAACTGTGCGCCGAATCCACTGGTAAAGACATCTGCATTTGAAATTATATCATTGTCAAAAACAGAAAAAAGTCCAATCGAGTGAAATGGGTTGTAAACGATCATTCCATCGAGTAACACCTTATTCTGGACAGGACTTCCGCCGCGAACGAAAATTTGCCCTCCCTGGTCGCCGGTAGAAATGAATCCGGGAAGAGTTGTCAAAACCTGGACTATATCAGCCTGCCCGCCAAATGCAGGCACCTTTTTGATATCCTGTGGGCGTATTGACTGGACAGAGATATTTACATTGTTTTTCTGATCACTTTTTTCAGCAGATATTTCGACCGGGCCGAGTTCAATCACACTTTTTTTCAGGAAGAGGTTTTTCGTCAATACCTTTCCATTTTCTAAAACAACTGCCTCCTTTACTTCTTCATACTCAATATTTTTTATCAGCAAGGTGTAGGTTCCTGCGGGTACTTTAGTGAGAGAAAAATATCCGTCAGCATCGGTGGAGGTTCCTATATCAGTGCCCTCCAGACCGACGGTAATAAAAATCACCGGCTCCCCGGTGTCTGCATCCTTGATAAATCCCCTAACGCTTCCCTGGCCAAAAAAGAGAGAAACATTCAAAACAAAAAGAAAGGCTGCGGCCAGCAAGTGCTTCATTTGTCCCTTATATAATTTTGACGAGGCGCGAATGTAAGGACAAGCCCCCCGATGAGAATAAATATTCAGGCATATAAACACGGATACTTGGGAAGGCAAAGAAATTCAGCATCCGTTTTTCATTACAATAACCACATAAAGTAAGCATGATTTTATTGATCTTTGCAATACCTGCTACTTTAGGCACCGTTTTTGAAAAATTCAGATTAAAAAAGACAGCGAATGAAAAAACTTCTTACCATCATTTTATTTCTCCTATCCGGGTTTGTACGAACTTTTGCCCAAGGAGGCGATTACAAAGAACTTCTTGCTCTTTATGTAGATGAAAAATACGAGAAGTTATTGTATAAAGCGGAAAAATATACGCTGGATGATAAGACAAAAAAAGATGCCATGCCCTATCTCTTTATGAGTATGGGGTATTACAAAATATCCAAATTGGATGAATTCAAAAAAGATTATCCCGATGCATTTAAAAATGCGTTGAAGTATATGGGCAAGTATGCGCAAAAGGACAAGGGAAGAACCTTCGCAGCAGAATACGAGGACTATTTCGAGGAGTTGCGCACAGCAACCGTTTCAGAGGCAGAGGTAATGCTTGACCAGAAAAAATATACCAAAGCCAAAACGATGTATGATAACCTTACGGATATGGATCCTAATGATGCGGGAGCTTACCTGATGCTGAGTATAACGTTTGAAGCCATTAAGTCAAAAAAGGAGGCGGCCACCTCTCTTGCAAAAGCAAAGGAATTACTGACAACAAAAAAATGCAGCACCAGTTCCAAACAGGAATTCAACCTGTTGAAAAATGCGCTGATGACATACGCCAATCACCTCTCGGAAGCAGGCTCCAAGGCCGAGGCAAAAGAGTGGATGGATCTCGGAATGGATTATTTCAAAGATGATAAGGAATATATGGTCAACTACGAGATCATTGGGGAGTAAAAGCGTTTCGGCAAGATTCGAAATCTTTTTCTGAGAGCAGTTAACCCTTTTTCCATTTCTTCATCATCCAACGCCAGAATGGCCTCCCCCCTTTTATGGAAAAGTAAGGCGTAAGTTCCCCTCCGAACGAGCGGAAGAATTTTTCAACACCTGGTATCATTGACCCCTCAAAGTCAAATACCGAACATTCCTTCTCCCGACAATATTCTATTACGGAATAAAGGCCAAATGCGCTGATGGCATTGCTTCCGGCAGATTTATCAAATGTGGCGAGCAGGTAGTAGGCTTCATTGCCGGCAATTCTGAAAGCTGCTGAGTAAACAGGTTTCTCTTTATCAAGCACCTGCAATGAAGCCATTCCGCTTTCGTCCCCGCTATTGATAATATTTTCCAATAATTGCGGGTGATGCTTGATGCTTTTTTCATTCAGGCCGGCAATAATTTGTCGTAGGACGATCTCCGAATTTTCCGGAATAATTATCTTCAACCCATCGCGCTGAGCCTTCATAATCATATTCCTGAGCTTTGGATCAGTATCATCCATCCAATGCTTTCCTTTCTCCGCGAGATGGATGCGGTATGTAAAACGGGGTGAAACTTCAAAGCCTTCCCAGACCATCGGCTGCACATCGCGCCAGTCGGGAGGAAAATCAAGTTTATACCATTTATAGGGAGACGAC
>JADLBA010000235.1 GCA_020848015.1 Crocinitomicaceae bacterium
AACAAGTTCTTTCTGTTGGTTCCAGGATTCTGGGAAACGTAATCCGGTGAGGAAAACCGACAACTGATCTTCCTCTGCAAATTTTTCATTTTCACAGCGATAGGTTTTTCCAAATTCAAAAAGCCTCAGATCGGATTGGCGGTGATTCTGATTGAGCGAAATTGCTTCAAGGCCAGAAAAGAGAAGGCTCTGGCGCATAACTCCAAGATCCGAACTCAATGGATTCAGCAACGCTATTTCTTTTTCCTTTACCACATCTCCGGAGGGGAACAATTCAGCGTATTTCGTTTTCACAAGACTCATTCCCATCATTTCTGAAAAACCTTTGGCAACCAAAAAATCTGATATGCGTTGGCGTATCTTTTCAGTATCCGGTTTTATAGAAAAACTGATGGAAGATTTCAAGCTCTGTGGAAAACCAATCGCATCATACCCATAGATTCTCAATACCTCTTCTACCACGTCCGCTTCCCTGTGTACATCCGTACGATAAAACGGCACCTGCAAAAGCAATTCTTCATCGTTCTCTTCGAGCAGTACAAAGTCAAGGTCGTTTAAAATATTCTTCACTTCTTCACGCGGTATCTCAGCACCTATTAGGCGATTGACAACACTCCACCGATACTTTACATCAACCGGTGCAACCGGTTCGGGATAATTTTCGATTACAGGAGAAGCAATAGTTGCACCGGCAAATTCATGCAATAATGCTACTGCGCGTTCAAGTGACGGAATAACCTGGTTGTGGTCTGTCCCGCGCTCAAAACGAAAAGAAGCATCCGTATTCAAGCCATGCCTTCGTGCTGTTTTACGGATCATCGCAGAATGAAAATAGGCGCTTTCTAAAAACACAGTAGTAGTATTTGTATTTACCCCTGAGTCAAGCCCGCCAAACACTCCTGCGATACACATCGGGCGAACTGCATCGCAGATCACGAGATCATCAGTTGACAACTCGCGCGATATCCCGTCGAGCGTAGTTATCTGCTCTCCTTCTTTTGCTTTCCTCACAACCACTTTTTTCCCTTGAATTTTATCCGCATCAAAAGCGTGCAGCGGCTGCCCGAACTCGTGTTGAATATAGTTAGTGATATCTACTACATTATTTACCGGACGCACCCCGATAGCAGTTAGTCGTTCGAACAACCATTCGGGGGATGGTGCAACAGATATATTTTCCAAAAGGATACCGGAATAACGTGGGCAGGCAACCGTATCAACTACTTCCAGGCTGAAGGCTGGGTTACTGCCGGTGAATGAAATCTTAGGAATAACCGGCGGTTTAAGAAAAACATTTTTTCTTTCTATACCATGCATATTCTTCAATGCAGCAACCAAGTCACGTGCTACACCAAAATGAGAGAATGCATCAGTGCGGTTGGGAGTCAGGCCGATCTCGAACACATGGTCATCCTGTAAACTCAACGCCGAAGATGCGGGGGTGCCCGGCGACACCGAAGGATCGAGTACAAGAATACCATCATGACTGTTTCCAAGCCCCAGTTCATCTTCTGCACAAATCATTCCGGCAGACTCAGCTCCTCGTATCCTGCTTTTTTTAATTGTGAAAGTCTCGCCTGATGAAGGATTCAGAACAGTACCAACAGTGGCGACCAACACTTTCTGGCCAGCGGCCACATTGGGTGCCCCGCAAACTATTTGTACCGGATCGCCATCGCCAAGATTAACCGTAGTAATCCTGAGCCTGTCCGCGCCTGGATGCATAGTACAGGACAACACTTCTCCCACTACAACTCCCCGCAATCCCCCTGGAATTTTCTCCACTATTTCAACCGCCTCCGTCTCTAACCCAATAGCAGTCAGTATTTCCGCTGTTTTGTCCGGGCCGAGATCCGTCGAGATATAATCCTTCAGCCAGTTATATGAAATCTTCATCTGAAAAAAATAGGTTCCAAAGTTACGAGGCAGCAAGCCAAATTTATCACCTTCTTTTCTCTACTTTTGCCGACTGAATTTTCTGTATAGTATTTCAAATATTCCCGATGCAGCGAGACAGATAAAGGTATATCAACAAAATTCTAAACGGAGAGTTCAATATTATAGGATCTACGGGATGTAGCGCAGTTGGTAGCGTACCACGTTCGGGACGTGGGGGTCGCTGGTTCGAGTCCAGTCATCCCGACCTGCCCGCCAAAGCATTAGCGAAGGCGGGCATTTTTTTTCACTTCCTATTTTTCCCCGTATCCATTCAACAGAAAATATTGCCCAAAATCGTTGGAGCGCAACTGCCCTATTTCCGCTAAGAATATGTGACGGTATATAACCTGTTTCGATGGGAGGAGATAGCAGAGAAGCATTCGGGGAATAGTAAAAAATTCTATCGGGCAATTTCACTCCATTCTGAATCTATCAGCATCATTCAACACCGGAAATTTTTCCCGGAAGTCTTTCAGCATCTGAAAATCTAATGTAAAACTACAGACTTCGGTCACCGAAGGCGGAAGGTCGTACAGGTAATTTCCCCACGGATCAATGAAGGATGAATCACCACAGTATGAGAGGTTATTCCCGTCGGTGCCCACTCTGTTAAGTCCAACAACAAAACACTGATTTTCTATTGCACGCGCAAGCAATAGTTTTTTCCATGCATCACGCCTGGACTCTGGCCAGTTGGCCACGAAGACCAATACATCGTACAAAGGTTGTGTCTCAATTACTGAGTTGCGACTCCAAACCGGAAATCGCAGATCATAACAAATGAGAGGGCAAATATTCCATCCCTTCCATTCTTCCACCAACAAATTATTTCCAGCAGTATAATACAAATTTTCTGAAGCCATACTGAAGAGATGACGTTTATCGTATGTCGAAAAAGAACCATCAGGCTTAACCCAGAGCAACCGGTTATAACAGCGCCCCGACTCGGAAACTGACACACTTCCTGTAAGTACCACATTGAGTCTGCTTGCCCATGACTGCATCCACATCAATGTATTCATACTGTCGCTGAATGGTTCGGCAGCAGCCGGAACATCCATTGTAAAACCAGTAGTAAACATCTCCGGCAATACAACGATGTTTGTGGCATTATTAATCTCCGCAAGCAATCCATCAAGGTGAAGGCGATTCGCCTCAGGATGATGCCAGGTGATAGTAGTTTGAACTAAGCTTATTGTAAGTGGATGAAGCATCGTAGTATTGATTTATTTAATTTCTCTTAGAATCTCTGCAGCCATTTCCAGCTCTGCATCCTCTTTAGCAAAACAAAAACGCAAAACACTTTCCTGCACAGGGTCAGGATAAAAAACAGAAAGCGGTATCGAAGAAATGCGATGTTCCTTGGTCCACTTTATTGCAATGTCTGTATCTTTTTCCCTGCTGATTTCTGAATAGTTCAATAGTTGGAAATAACTGCCTGCTGCAGGTTTCCAGCGAAAGCGTGAACCTTCAAGCAAATGAAGAAAATAATCCCTTTTACGCTGATAAAAATCCGGCAGGTATTTATAGTGCTCAGGTTCTTCCATATACTCCGCAATAGCATACTGAATGGGCGAATTACACGAAAAAACATTGTATTGATGTATTTTTCTGAATTCCGCAATCAGCGGAGCCGGACCCGCTATATATCCCATTTTCCATCCCGTGGCATGAAAGGTTTTTCCAAATGAAAAAACAAGCAAACTTTGCTCTGCAAGTTTTGAAAATCGTGCGGCACTCTGGTGTTGTCTGCCATCAAAAACAATGTGCTCATACACTTCATCACTGAGAACAATTATATCTGTTTCTGCAACAATTTTTTGAAGCTCCTCCATATCATCGGTACTCAACACCGAGGCCCCCGGATTAAGAGGACTGTTGATAATGATCATTCGTGTGCGATGATTGATTACTTTTTTCAGCTCATTCCACTGAATGGAATAGTCCGGGTAATGCAATTGAATCCAAACAGGTTTTCCCCCGTTTACTTGAATGGCAGGGGCATAACAATCATAAGCAGGTGCAAAAAGAACAACTTCATCTCCTTCATTTACGAGAGCTGTAATAGCAGTAAAAATAGCCTGTGTAGCTCCTGCAGTCACATTGATCTCCGTTTCGGGGTCATAGTTTCTCCCATAAGTGGACAGCAACTTTTGCGAAATAGCTCTGCGCAATGGAATAACTCCCGACATAGGTGCATATTGGTTCCATCCTTTTTCCATATACTTTTCTACCAAACCAATCAGTTTAGTATCTATGGGAAATCCAGGAAATCCTTGTCCCATATTTACCGCATCAGCCTCCGCAGCCAACTTTGACATCGTAGTAAAAATGGTTATCCCCTGATTGGGAAGTTTAGAGTGTATCATACAGAAAAATGAGCTTTGTAGCGCTCAAGCGACTCTTCAATAACATCCAGCGCTTCTCCCTTACTTTTAAACTGATCTACGAGCACAATCTTATTGCTGAGTGTCTTGTATTCGAGAAAAAAATGCTTCAACTCAGATCTGAAATTTTCTGGCAACAATTCTATTGAAGTAATATGATTGACACTCATATCACCATCAGCAACAGCAATAATTTTTTCGTCGCGCTGGCCAGAGTCAATCATCTCCATATATCCAATTATTCTTGCTTTCACAAGGCATAGAGGGGCAATGCTTACCTGAGACAAAACCAGAATATCCAGCGGATCACCATCATCGCCGAGTGATCGGGGAATGAATCCATAATTGATGGGATAGTGAAATGCCGAAAAGATAACCCTGTCTAATCTCAACAGACCGGATATTTTATCCACCTCGTATTTTGCCTTGCTTCCAAGGGGTATTTCAACAATACCACTTACAACTCCTTCGTTTCTGTCAAACGAGCTATCTACTTCATGCCACGGGTGTGCTGTCATACAAATGCTTTTTGGCGAATGTAATAAAGTAACAGATGAGGAAGGAAAATTCTCACAAAGGATTTTTCGTGTCGTTTTTTCACCCTGACTCCCCTACTTTAGCGCACCAGAAAAACGATCTGCCACAACTATGTCATCCACCTCCTCCCAATTAGCCTCTGCTGAACAAGCCATTGAAATGGGGCTGACCAGCGAAGAATTTAATACAATCAAATCAATTCTTGGACGGGTACCCAATTTCACAGAAATGCGGGTGTTCTCTGCCTTATGGAGTGAGCATTGCTCTCACAAAAACTCCATTAAATGGCTATATACCCTCCCAAAAGAAGGCTCACAACTGCTCGTAAATACCGCCAATGAGAATACGAGAATAGTTGATCTCGGCGATGGTATGGGATGTTCGTTCAAAATTGAATCAAACAATCACGCGTGCAGAGAAAAGCCTTACCAAGGTGCAGTAAACGGAGTCTGCAGAATCAACCGCGCTATTTCTGCAATGGGGGCAAGGCCGGTTGCCCAATTGAACAGCCTGCGTTTCGGGAACATTACAAGCGAACATTCCCGTCGGATGATAGACGGTGTTGTTCGAGGTATTGGCGATTGCAGCAGTTACCTCGGAGTTCCAATGATAGGTGGTGAGGTCTCCTTTGACGAAAGCTATGAAGCTAATCCGCTCGTCAATGTAATGTCGGTTGGGCTTATTGACAATAGAAATATCATTTCTTCGAAGGCTATGGGAGTCGGGAATCCAGTATTCAT
>JADLBA010000236.1 GCA_020848015.1 Crocinitomicaceae bacterium
GCAGAGAAAGAAAGTACGGCACACAATTCTGTGATCAGTTCTCTTTTCATTCGCTGACTTGTCCCAAAATTCTCAGAGGCACTGATGTCCACCAAGAGGATAACAGTGAGTTCTCTTTCTTCTTCAAAAACTTTTACAAACGGGTGATTGAATCGTGCGGTAACATTCCAGTCAATCGTTCGGATATCATCGCCGGGCATATATTCGCGGACATCGCTGAAAGCCATTCCGCGGCCTTTGAATGCACTATGATATTCGCCGGAGAATACCTGGCTCGATAATCCCCTGGTCTTTATTTCGATCTTTCTGACCTTTTTTATGATCTCTTGTGTATCCATGAATCAACCCTCGAAGTTTACCTAAATAAAGAGGATACAGTTTATGGCACTTCCACCCCATTCAGTATTTCGCTCACAATATGCTCGGAGGAAATATTTTCGGCTTCTGCTTCATAAGTGAGACCAATACGGTGCCGCAGCACATCGCTACAAACAGCGCGCACATCTTCCGGTATGACGTATCCTCTTCTTTTGATAAAGGCGTACGCCTTGGAAGCGAGAGCGAGGTTAATACTCGCACGCGGCGACCCGCCATAGGAAATAAGCGGGGATAATTTTGGGAGTTTGAACTCAGCCGGAGTTCTTGTTGCAAAGACAATGTCAACAATGTACTGCTCAATCTTTTCATCCATATACACTTCGCGAACCACACTGCGTGCATTAATAATATCCTGAGGTTGGATAACCGGATTCGCTTTCGGAAAACTGGCGGCCATATTTTCCCTGATAATACTTTTTTCCTCTTCTTTGGTAGGGTATCCTATAACAATCTTCAGCATAAACCTATCCACCTGTGCTTCGGGGAGAGGGTAAGTACCTTCCTGTTCGATCGGATTTTGTGTCGCCAGCACGAGAAAAGGTTCTTCGAGTTTAAATGTTTGCTCGCCAATGGTTACTTGTCTTTCCTGCATCGCTTCGAGCAACGCACTTTGAACCTTTGCCGGTGCCCGGTTGATCTCATCAGCAAGAATGAAATTAGAAAATAACGGGCCTTTGCGCACGACAAATTCTTCGCGCTTCTGGTTGTAGATCATTGTTCCTATCAAGTCAGCCGGCAGGAGATCGGGCGTAAACTGAATACGGTTAAATTTTGCATGAACCGCAGAAGCGAGCGACTTAATAGCCAGCGTTTTTGCGAGACCCGGAACACCTTCGAGTAACACGTGGCCGTTACTCAGCATACCTATCAAAAGGCGCTCTGTCATGTATTTCTGGCCAACGATTACTTTACTAAGCTCCATTGTGAGCATATCAACAAATGAGCTTTCCCTGTGAATTTTTTCATTGATTTCCCTAATGTCCATAATAATATTACTGATAATAAAACCTTACACTTATCCTATAAAACAATCTAATCAATTGAATATCAACGAATAACAATTCATTCATTTATCTATTCAATTGCGACGCAATTTTAAAAAAATAGTCAATAAAAATTCAGAGTTTATCCCAAATTTTGTCAATTAGATTTATTGATGCTACTCTATCGTATTTACAGGTTATTAAAAATTTTTCCAAACGTCTCACCATTTCGCAGAGAAATTCCGGTTGATAACGTTTTCTTTACTTTTCTTTCAAATGTTGTTATTTTGGTCTCCGGAGTTTCGGTTCATTCCCTGCAACTGCTTTTTCTGATCAATGATCTTTCGCATACTGCACATCGTTTTGGTTTTTCTTTTTGCCTGTCATGCGGGATCGCTTTTTCCACAGCAAAGAATTCAATTAAATGGATGCACAGGTCCATTTTATCATGGTGTAGCTTCGGGGGATCCGCTTCCCGACAGAGTAATCATCTGGACGAGGATCACGCCTGAGCCCAGTCAGATGGATGAGGAAATAGCAGTTAGTTGGAAGGTGGCTACGGACACTGCGATGGTGAATATAGTGCAAAGCGGTGAGGTAGTAACCAGCGCTTCGTCAGACTTTACGGTAAAAGCAGATGTACAAGGGCTCAGCCCCGGCACATTTTATTTTTATGAATTTCAAACGGGAGTTTTTTTGTCTCCCCGCGGCAGAACAAAAACAGCTCCGGTAGGAGATACTACAGATAGCCTTCGCTTTGCGATAGTATCGTGCGCTAATTTTGAAGCCGGATATTTTAATGTTTACAGAAGTCTGCTTCAGCGATCGGACTTTGATGCTGTGGTTGTTTTGGGCGATTACATTTATGAATATGAAACCGGTGGGTACTGGACCAATCCGGCAGTAGATCGTCAGTGGGAACCCGAACATGAAATTATCAATGTTGGCGATTACCGTACGCGATATTCATCGTACAAACTCGATGAAGATCTTCAGCGACTTCACCAACAGTTTCCCTTTATCATTATATATGATGATCACGAATTTGCCAACAATTCATGGATGCACGGTGCCGAAAATCACCAGCCGGGGACAGAAGGCTCCTGGGAAGAGCGAAAGGCGATGGCACAGCAGGCATTTTTTGAATGGCTCCCTGTGAGACCCTCCAATTCGGGTAATCCTTACCAATTATACAGGAATATCAAATTTGGGAATCTCGCTGAATTCATGATGCTTGATACGCGGATTGAAGGCAGGGAAGAACAGTCAGGGACTATCGGTCCTACGGTGAGTGACCCCAATCGCACTCTTCTCGGTACAGAGCAGTTTACCTGGCTGTCCAATAAATTGGACTCCTCGGAAACCCGCTGGAAAATACTGGGACAACAGGTTATGATGGCTCCGTTGAAAATATTCGGTTTTGGATTCAGCGGAGATTCTTGGGACGGATACCCGGCAGAGAGAAACCGCATATATAATCAGGTGCTGAGTCATAACATAACCGATGTGGTTGTGATTACAGGAGATATTCATTCATCATGGGCGTGCGATCTCCCAACAGTCGCTTATAATGGGAGTACCGGTGAGGGCTCTGCCGGTGTGGAGTTTATCACTCCGAGTGTTACTTCTCCTGCGTTTTCATTTCCGCTTGCAGCACCGGCAATACAGGCGGCTAACAGCCATATCAAGTACTGCGACCTCAGCCATCATGGTTATATTATTCTTGACATCAACAAGACAAGGGCACAGGCCGACTGGTTCAATATTATAACGATAGATAGTCCCTCTCCAACCTATAGTTATGCTACTTCTTTTTTTGTAAACCACCTTCAGCGGCATCTTCAGCAGAATAATTTTTCTTCGGGGCCACGGTACTCTCTCTTTTATACTCAGGCACCGGAATGCCCCCGCGCACAAATTCCTGCAGCAGTAATATCAGAAGAACAGGAACTCGTTATATTTTCGGCATTTCCTAATCCCGCCAACGACCGAATGACCGTTCAGTTTTATCATGCTAACAGCGGCACTCTCCAATTTGATATTCGAGATATATCTGGAAAATTGATTTCTTCCGAAACGATAATAAATGTTCCTTCGGGAGTATTGAAGCATACAGTGAGCGTCCACCAACTCACCGGAGGAAGCTACGTATTTTCTATAGCAGGAGCGGGGAATACCCGTTCATTTCAGTTCATCAAAAACTAAGCATCGCCACAATGAAACAGATCATTTATCGGGGGATATTCATTATAGTAAGCATCTTGTACTTAGTGCTTCTCTTATTGAAGCAGAGCGATATTACCACGTACATGAAACCATTACTGATGCTTCCATTAGTTTTTGCAGTCGGGCTACACACTCCTTTTCCTTCAAAAAAATGGCTGATCGGTGCGCTTCTTTTCTCGTGGCTTGGAGATGTAATACTTATTTTCTCTGATATCGCCGTGCTGTTTTTTATCGCCGGCCTGATTGCTTTTCTTATTACACATATTTTTTTTATCTCCCTTTTTTTAATTGAAAAAGGAAAGGAGAACTCCGCAAACGGATTACTGATTGCCGGTTCAATCCTGATTATTTCATATTTCTATGTTTTTGTTTCTCTTTTGATTCCCTGTCTCGGTGAAATGAAGATTCCGGTTATTATTTATGGTGCAGTGGTTTCATGTATGCTTTTGACGCTGTTGTGCCGTTTCCCAGGATGGGTTTCTCCTGGAAAAAATCTGGTACTTGCCGGAGCTGTTACATTCGTTGTTTCCGATAGCCTTCTTGCCATCAACAAGTTTTATTATCCCTTTTGGGAAGCTTCATTTTTCATTATGTTTTCCTATCTGGCGGCTCAGTTTAGCATTGTGACAGGATTTCTCAAAATGAAGGCAGGCACCCGAAATAGCGAGTTGGGGCGAAGTTGACAAGTATTGCATATCCCATAATGGAAGAGTTTTTTGGAAGTCTTGCTCAATAGATTCTTCAGAAATTTGGAACGAGTACCATAAACAAGGTATTTTTGTCGGGAAAATCAATTTAGAATATTTCTAAATTGTTGCCGTATCGGGAAACAGTAGGCTGATTCTCGTGTTTATGAGATAAAGATAAAGTTATGATCAAAGTAACAGACAGTGCAAAGGCTCAGGTAGCCAAGTTGATTCACGATGAGAATCATCCAGAGGGTTCTTTTGTGCGTGTCGGGGTTGAAGGAGGGGGATGCAGCGGACTTATGTACCAGCTCATTTTTGATACTACGCTGCGTGAGGGCGATCAGGTATTTGAAGACAACGGGGTAAAAGTGGTGGTGGATCGTAAGAGTTTCCTCTACTTGGCAGGCACTGAACTCGAATATTCCGGGGGGCTGAATGGCAAGGGATTTATTTTTATAAATCCGAATGCCAACCGCACCTGTGGATGCGGTGAAAGTTTCTCGATCTGATCAGAGCTTTATAGATTGTGGAAGAGCATAAATAATAAACGTTACAGGCTCGTATCCTGTAGCGAAGTAAAGTTTACTACTGAACAATGGCATACGAGGGGGATAAAATATTAGACTCTGTTACACAGAAAGAATACGAGTTTGGTTTTACGACCAATATTGAATCAGACAAGGCACCTGCAGGGCTAAATGAGGATATTATCAGGCTTATTTCTGAAAAAAAGAGGGAGCCGTCGTGGATGCTCGAATGGCGACTTGAAGCCTTTGCAAACTGGAAAAAAATGACAGAGCCTTCTTGGGCTCACGTTCACTATCCCCAACCCGATTTCCAGTCGATCTCCTACTACTCTGCACCAAAGTCGCGACCAAAGCTGAATAGCCTCGATGAACTCGACCCGGAGATGCGCAAGACAATGAACAAACTTGGCATTTCTCTGGAAGAGCAGAAAAGGCTCAGTGGAGTGGCTGTTGACTTTGTGATGGATTCTGTTTCGGTAGCAACTTCCTTTAAAGGTAAACTGGCGGAACTCGGAATAATATTCTGCTCGATAAGCGAGGCAATCAGGGAACATCCTGAGCTTGTGCGCAAATACATCGGGACAGTTGTTCCGCGCACTGATAATTTTTATGCTGCTCTAAATTCTTCTGTTTTTACGGATGGTTCTTTTTGTTATATTCCTAAGGGTGTCCGCTGCCCGATGGAACTCTCCACCTACTTCCGCATCAACGAAGGAGGAACCGGCCAGTTTGAACGTACTCTGTTGATCGCCGATGAAGGGAGTTATGTTAGCTATCTCGAAGGTTGTACTGCGCCAATGCGCGACGAGAACCAGCTACATGCCGCCGTAGTAGAGCTGATCGCTCATAAAGATGCAGAGATTAAATACTCAACGGTACAGAACTGGTATCCGGGCAATGATGAAGGTGTTGGAGGTGTTTTCAATTTTGTCACTAAAAGAGGATTGTGCGAAGGCGATCGTTCTAAAATTTCGTGGACTCAGGTAGAAACAGGTTCGGCCATAACTTGGAAATATCCGAGTTGTATTCTGAAAGGGGATTCCTCAGTCGGGGAGTTTTATTCGGTTGCCGTTACCAATAAATTTCAGCAGGCTGATACAGGCACAAAGATGACTCACATCGGAAAAAACACAAAGAGCACCATCATATCAAAAGGTATTTCTGCCGGTAAAAGCCAGAACTCCTATCGCGGATTAGTACACATCAACAAAAGTGCTTCTCACGCACGTAATTTTTCTCAGTGTGACTCACTGTTGATGACCGATACCTGCGGTGCGCACACTTTTCCTTATATAGAAGTAAACAACAAAACTGCCTGTGTAGAACATGAAGCCACCACTTCAAAAATTGGTGAGGATCAGATATTCTATTGTCTTCAGCGAGGCATTGATATGGAAAAGGCCATTTCATTGATCGTAAACGGATATGCGAAGGAAGTGCTAAACAAACTACCGATGGAATTTGCGGTGGAAGCCCAAAAATTACTGGCTGTTTCACTGGAAGGAAGTGTCGGATAATAAAGATGTCAATCATTATGCTTACAATAAAGAATCTATATTCCACTATTGACTCGAAACAGATTCTGCGCGGTCTGAATCTCGAGGTAAAACCCGGTGAAGTTCATGCCATCATGGGGCCGAACGGATCCGGAAAATCCACTCTTGCATCTGTACTCGCAGGGAGGGAAGAGTACGAAGTGACAGACGGGGAGATCGCCTTCAATGGAAAAAACCTGTTGGAACTCGCTCCTGAAGACCGGGCAAGAGAAGGGATATTTCTCGCTTTTCAGTATCCGGTAGAAATTCCTGGAGTCAGTAATATCAACTTTCTAAAAGCAGCCTTGAATGAAATCCGCAATTATCAAGGAAAAGAGCAGATCAGCGCAAAAGACTTTCTGAAACTCGTGAATGAAAAATCAAAGTTGGTAGAATTGGATGGCCAACTTACCAACCGATCGGTCAATGAAGGATTCAGCGGAGGCGAAAAAAAACGGAATGAAATATTCCAGATGGCAATGCTGGAACCTAAACTCGCTATACTTGATGAAACCGATTCAGGTCTCGATATTGATGCGTTGCGTATCGTCGCTAACGGAGTAAATGCTATGCGCTCACCCGAACGCTCGTTCATTGTCATCACTCACTACCAGCGTCTGCTGGATTACATCGTTCCCGATTTTGTCCACGTACTATACAAAGGTCGCATTGTAAAGAGTGGATCGAAAGAACTGGCACTCGATCTGGAAGCAAAAGGATATGACTGGATCAAAGAAGAAGAAGTAACCCAATAATAAAGAAATGGCAGGGAGAGACATACTCTCGCCCACCTTCTTCAAAAACTGAGTATGGAAACGATTGCTACCTCAACCAAAGAACAATTACTTTACTCGCTGGAAACGTCTATTGTTTCGTCAATAGATCATTTGCACCCTGAAATTTCAGCGTCTGCGAAAGAGACACTCAAAGCTCTGGAATTTCCTTCCACCCGACAAGAGGAATGGAAATATTCACGCACTACACGAATCAGTTCCGAATCGTGGGAAGTAAGAAAAAGCAGCGCCACTTACGACATTTCTTCCTTTAGAATAAAAGACATAGATGCGGACGAGATCGTTTTTATAAATGGATTTTTCTGTCCCGATCTCAGTACGGTTAGAAATAACGGAGCAATCAGCGTCCTCCCCTTTTCACAATTGGACGGTCAACTGAAACAGCAGGCCTTGAACAACATTGGATCAGAGACAAGTCGTCATAATTCCTTTTTTACCGCGCTTAACACAGCATACTGTACTGACGGCATCTTCTTTTTTGTACAGAAAAATACTGTTGTCCACAGACCCATTCACTTTCTCTTTTTACAAGAAGGTGAAAGGACGCTTGCAATGCCTCGTATTTCAGGTATTGTCGGAAGTGGATCCAAAATGCACATTGTGACTTCTTATGGTTCATTAGATCAAAAAAAAGCATGGAATAATGCGGTGATTGAAATTACCATTGAGCAGAATGCTTCGCTGACTTTTGATAAGGTACAACTTGAAGGTGATCAGAATTTCAGTATTATCAATGAATTTTTTCGTCAGCACAAAGATTCCCGGTTTTCGATTTCCACGCTGACAGTTGATGGAGGATGGGTGCGTAATAATCTAAACATTTTCCTCGACGGCACGCATTGCGAAAGCCACTTGAATGGTTTTTACCTGCCACGCGGCAACCAGCATATAGACAACCATACACTGGTAGATCATCTTCTGCCGCACTGCGAATCCAATGAACTGTACAAAGGAGTGATATATGATCGTGGAAAAGCTGTTTTCAACGGGAAGGTATTTGTGCGCCCCGATGCTCAGAAAACAAATGCCTATCAGAACAATGCGAACATTATGATGAGTGATGACGCAACGGTGAATACCAAACCAGAATTAGAAATTTACGCTGATGATGTAAAATGCAGCCATGGTACGACAACAGGCAGATTCGATGAATCAGCTCTTTTTTATCTGCGAGCGCGTGGGTTAGGAGAAGAAAGTGCACGAAAAATGCTTTCTTCCGCTTTTATCGGCGAAGTACTGAACAAAGTGGATAATCAATTTGTAAGAATGTATGTCCAGGATATCCTCACAACAAGAGGGTTGTGGGTATGAGCACCAATAAAAAAAAGCACGATGGAAGCAGAACCCATGATCATTGCCCCACATAACATTGAACAACTCAGGGAAGAATTTCCGCTGCTCCATCAGAAGGTGAATGGCAGTCCACTTATATATCTTGACAATGCTGCAACCACACAGAAGCCTCTGTATGTAATCGAGTCCATCACTAACTATTATACAGGCTACAACGCCAACATACACAGGGGAGTGCATCATCTTGCCAACCTCGCAACCGATGCTTTTGAAAAAGCCCGCAATAAAGTAAAACGGTTTATCAGTGCATCCACCGACTCAGAGATCATTTTTACATCGGGAACCACAGATGCTATCAACCTGGTAGCACAAACCTTCGGAAAATCCACACTGCAAAAAGGAGATGAAATTCTCCTTTCCGTCATGGAACATCATTCAAACATCGTTCCGTGGCAAATGGTGGCTGAAAGCACAGGAGCGAAGATTCGCGTGATACCAATAACATCATCCGGCGAGTGGGATCTTTCTGCTCTTGATACGCTGATAGGAGAGCGCACCCGCATCGTAGCCGTCAATCATGTATCAAATGCTTTGGGCACGATCAATCCGGTAAAAATATTGATTGACAAAGCACATATTGCAGGGGCAAAAGTTTTAATAGACGGCGCTCAGGCTATTGCTCATATACCTGTGCATGTTGGGTACCTCGATTGTGATTTTTATTGTTTTTCGGGGCATAAGATGTACGGGCCAACGGGCACAGGAGTGCTCTATGGCAAAAAAGAACTACTTGAGATGATGCCTCCCTATCGCGGAGGAGGTGAAATGATCGAAACAGTTTCGTTTGAAAATACAACATTCAACCGTCTTCCACATAAATTTGAAGCCGGTACTCCTAATATTGAAGGAGTGATTGCGTTGGGCGCTGCCATTGAATTTATCGAACAACTGGGATGGGAATGGATGAACGAACAGGAAGAGTTGTTACTTCAGGCTGCCACCGAAATGCTGCATTCTATTGAAGGAGTCAAGATATATGGCACATCAAAACACAAGGTACCGGTTGTATCCTTTCTCGCCGAAGGAATTCATCCGTACGATCTTGGCACACTGCTCGACAAGCAGGGAATCGCAGTGCGCACCGGTCATCATTGTACACAACCCCTGTGGGATTGGTACAAAATTTCCGGAACCTTGCGCGCCTCGTTTTCTGTTTACAATAACTTGGAAGAGATCGGAATTTTTAAGCAAGCATTGCTTAAAGCCATTTCTCTTCTCAAATAAATGAAAATGGGCATCGAAGAAAAACAACAGGAGGTCATTGATGAGTTTGGAGTTTTTTCAGACTGGATGCAGAAATATGAATACATCATTGAACTGGGAAAAGAATTGCCGCTGATAGATGAAAAATACAAAACCGACGATCATCTGATCCGCGGCTGCCAGTCGAGGGTGTGGTTGAATGCCGCAATGGATGAATCGGGGGTCATTCTCTTCACTGCCGACAGCGATGCTATTATTACTAAGGGGCTGATTGCACTGGTGATTCGCGTTCTATCCGGTGAAAAACCTACTGACATTGTTGGTGCCGATCTTCATTTTGTAAAAGACATCGGACTACAGGAGCACCTCTCCCCTACCCGCAGCAACGGACTTGCATCCATGATTAAACAAATGAAAATTTACGCCCTCGCAATGGGAAGATTACCTGCATAACCAGTGGATCACACAGAACTTGATAATAATATCATCGCAATGCTCAAGACCATTTACGATCCGGAGATTCCGGTTGATATATATGAATTGGGGCTTGTATATAGCATTGACGTTAATGATGACGGGCATACGACAATTACGATGACCCTCACTTCACCTTCATGCCCTGTGGCTGAAACACTTCCCGTTGAGGTAGAAGAGAAGGTCGCCACAGTGGAAGGAGTAAACGGTTGCAAGGTGGAGATCACTTGGGAACCACCGTGGGATAAGAGCATGATGAGTGAGGAGGCGATGCTTGAACTCGGATTTCTCTGAAATTTTTTTCCTAATCATTCACTAATCTCCACAAGTTATACTGCGAAAAAAGTTGTTTCCCGATGAAAAGAATTGCCATACTCGGATCTACGGGTTCTATCGGAACGCAGGCACTGGAAGTGATAGCCGCACACCCCTGCGATTTTTCGCTCGAAGTTCTGACGGCAAACGAGAATGCTGATTTACTGATAAAGCAGGCACTTCAGTTCAAGCCTAACAGTGTAGTAATTGGTGATGAAAAAAAATATATATCCGTAAAAGAAGTTTTATGGAATGAAGGCATCAAAGTATTTGCAGGGAAGCAGGCGCTGAATCAGATCGTGGAGTCCACCGAAATAGACACGGTACTCACTGCGGTTGTCGGAGCGGCGGGGCTTGAGCCAACGCTCAATGCGATTAAATCAAAGAAAAATATTGCTTTAGCTAACAAAGAAACCCTTGTGGTGGCCGGCGCACTTATTACCGAAACAGCTCGAAAAAACGGGGTGAATATCTACCCTGTGGACAGTGAACACTCGGCCATCTTTCAATGTCTTTCGGGCGAATGGCACAACCCAATAGAAAAAATTTACCTGACAGCCAGTGGAGGCCCTTTTCGTGGAAAGATGCGGGAAGATATTATTTCAGTTACCCCGCAGCAGGCTCTTAAGCATCCAAACTGGGGTATGGGGCAAAAGATCACCATTGACTCAGCCACCATGATGAACAAGGGGTTGGAGGTTATTGAGGCGCACTGGCTTTTTAACCTAAACCCAAAACAGATTGAAGTAATCATTCACCCACAATCAATCATTCATAGTATTGTGCAGTTTGAAGACGGAAGCATGAAGGCACAGATGGGATTACCAGATATGAAACTACCTATCCAATACGCACTTAGCTACCCAAAGCGACTACACTCTGATTTTCTTCGATTTGACTTCCTCAATTATCCAAAACTCACTTTCGAACTTCCTGACAAGGAAACATTTCGCGCACTCCACCTTGCTTATGTAGCGCTTGAGAAAGAAGGAAATATTCCCTGTGCAATGAATGCCGCCAACGAAGTGGCTGTTTCACTTTTTCTCGAAGGCAGAATCAGTTTCCTTGAAATCACCGAAGTCGTGGAAGAGTGTATGTCGAATACTTTGCACATTCCCACTCCGACATTGGATGAATTAATTCAGACTGACATAGAATCGCGGGAAAAAGCAATTTCGATAATTCAACGATGATATAATGACCTCATCTGAATCAATTGGTGAGTAGCGACTGAACATAATTTTTTACTGTAATAATTAACAGACCGGGTAGTCGGGGTTCAGTAATTATTCAGACAGTAGGCGATCCGTGGGGGTTTCGTACACTCAATGATGAGTCGCCGGGACAAGGAAGTAGCAATGTGAAAAGGAGTACTGAGTTGTAATCAAAGTTCGTTACTAGTTCTATGGTATCGGTAGATTCCGGTCAGATAGTCATAATATCCTTGTCTTTTGCGGCAAGGATATCGTCCACTTTCCGGTTGAATTTATCAGTGATCTCCTGCACTTTGGTTTCTCCTGATTTAGCTTCATCTTCTGGGAGGCCGTCTTTCTGTGCCTGCCGGATAAAATCAATTGCCTCTTTTCGCGCATTGCGGATACCTACACGGGCATGTTCGCCCTCCGCGTGTGCCTTTTTTGAAAGTTCCTTCCTTCGTTCTTCAGTCAGCATTGGCACACCAATAATTATCAGATCGCCATTATTCTGAGGGTTCAGACCAAGATTGGCCTCAAGTATAGCTTTGGCAATTTCATTGAGCATATTTTTTTCCCAAGCCTGCACTGTTATGGTGCGGGCATCCGGTGTGTTGACATTCGCAATATTTTTCAGTGGAGTAGGTGCACCATAATAATCCACCTTTACTGAATCCAGCATCATCGGGTTAGCTTTGCCGGCACGGATTTTATTCAATTCAAAGTCGAGGTGCTGAATCACCTTATTCATTGCTTCGTTAGTTTCTTCGAGCACCAAACTGATCTCTTCAGACATAATGGATCGTATAATATTTATCAGATATATGATTAAAATGTAACAAGTGTACCGACATTATCGCCCGAAATTAATTTTTTCAAATTTCCTTCGCGGTTCATATCAAATACAATAATCGGGAGTTTATTTTCATTGCAAAGAGTAAATGCTGTCATGTCCATTACGCTCAATCCTTTTTCGAAAACTTCACCAAAGCTTACCCTGTCATATTTTTTAGCCGTCGGATTCTTTTCTGGGTCTGCAGTGTATATCCCGTCAACACGGGTTCCTTTTAGTAACACATCGGCCTCTATCTCAATGGCTCGGAGCGATGCTGCGGTATCAGTAGTAAAATAGGGATTGCCGGTGCCCGCTCCGAATATCACCACTCTTCCTACTTCAAGATGACGTACAGCACGTCTGCGAATGAAAGGCTCAGCAATAGCTTTCATTTCAATGGCAGACTGAAGGCGAGTGGGTATTTCAACACTTTCAAGTGCTGATTGCAAGGCCATACTATTGATCATCGTTGCCAGCATCCCCATATAATCGCCCTGAGTTCGTTCCATTCCTCCCTGCTCTGCCTGTACACCGCGAAAAATATTTCCTCCCCCAATTACAATAGCCACCTGAGTTCCTAATTCAAACACCGATTTGATTTCTTTTGCATACTGCATCAGGCGGGAATTGTCAATGCCGAATTGTTTATCGCCCATCAAGGCTTCACCGCTTAACTTAAGTAAGATACGCTTGTATTTCATAAAAGACACTGGTGGAAAAGTGCTGCAAAGGTAATAGGTATCACCGGAGTGTCAGGGTAATTTTGTTTCGGGGAATTACCCCTCAAAAGTAAACGACAGCACGAAAGTTCGCGTCCGTAGGCTTTGGATCGGATCGGCGAATTTGTTTGGTTCGGGAACTAAAAGGTTCGGGAGGCCAATACTGGATTTAAATTCGACTGCAAACTTGAAGTACGGAAGGAAAAAGTCGAGTCCTCCACCAGCTTCAATACAATAATCGCGGTCTTTCAGTTTGACGACAATTTGCTCTGCAATGGTATTGTTCACATCCTTTTGTGTCTGCATATCCATTGCGTACTTTCCTCCGATCAGCGCGTATGCGGCAAAATTCCCGACACGGTTGGTTCTCAATTTTGCAAGCAATGGAAATTCAAGCCATACCGATTCAGTTTTTTTCAAAAAAGTTTCTGTTGAGCCGTCTGCATTCAGAAAGCGGTAATTGAGTCCACGATCCTGAAACGACAGTCCGGGAACAAAGCGAACATTCACATTTTTGACGGGGTTGTAGGAAGCGAGCAATGCGAGGTTAAAACCAACCTGGGGCACATTGTCTATGCCAAGCAACGAGTCGCGGAAGGTGAAATCGGGCTTGTAGTCAATAAAAAAAGAGGAGGTATTCGCAGAGAGAAGGAAGCCAAAGTGATATTGATACGTATCAAACCTTTCGAGGTTATGCAGGCCAACAATACGTTGCGCATTAACCCCGAAAGGGTTAAAATAAAAGAGGGAGGCAACGATCAGTGACAGGCTGTTCTTCATTCAACTCAGCAAATCATTCACAAATTTACTCGAACTCATTGTTCCGGCGATTATTGTCTGTGTGGTTCCGAATATAGTCGTAAGGATTTCAGTCTGTTAAACAGGTTATCGCGCCAGAAGGAAACCTCTGAAAACGGCAACAGCCAGCAATGAATAGAGCAGGCTCACCATTAGCAATACCAGCAGAGATGAGGGAATGATCATTTTCAGGCTGGTAAAAACATCGGTTCTGGCGGTTGCACTTTCAATGATTTTTTCTTTTGAAATATCTTTCAACATTGGATTTTCAGCTTTCAATTTCTCCAATTTCTCAGGGGTATCTACAGCCATTTCAATCTGGGCATGATCATAAAGTCGTTTTTTTTCGAGTTCATTGCTCATTACGGAATAAAAAATACCGATGGCTAAGACAACACCGAGCACATATTTTGTGCTTTCGGTCATCACAGATTTTATATCAGAAAAAAACGTTCTATTATCAGTGCTGTTCTTTTTGTTTACCTGCACAATAGCAATGAAGATCACCAGCAGGATAAACAGTAGATTGGTCATTACTCCGAGTGTTCTGCCTTTATCATAATCTCCATCAAAGAGAAGCCCCCCCCCTACAAGCCGCACCAGTAGCCATACAACAGCAAGACACCAAGGAAACCATTTTTCAAGAAATTTCATCGCAATATATTAGGCATTCATGGAGGTGAGGAATTCCTCGTTGTCTTTGGTGCGTTCAATGCGCTCCTTCACAAACTCCATTGCCTCCACAGGGTTCATATCTGCGAGATGACGGCGGAGAATCCACATCCGCTGAAGCACATCCTTGTCGTGCAGGAGGTCTTCTCTGCGAGTTCCCGAAGAAAGAATATCAATGGCAGGGAAGATGCGGCGATTGCTAATGCGGCGATCGAGTTGCAATTCCATATTACCGGTTCCTTTGAATTCTTCGAAGATCACCTCGTCCATTTTAGAGCCGGTATCCACGAGAGCAGTAGCAATGATTGACAATGAACCGCCATTTTCAATTTTGCGCGCAGCACCGAAAAAGCGTTTTGGTTTTTCGAGTGCATTGGCTTCTACCCCACCGGAAAGCACCTTACCACTCGAGGGAGAAACAGTATTGTAAGCTCTCGCCAGGCGGGTGATAGAGTCGAGCAGGATACATACATCGTGGCCACATTCGACTAATCTTTTTGCTTTTTCCAGAACGATGTTTGCAATTTTTACATGGCGTTCTGCGGGTTCATCAAAAGTAGAAGCAATGACTTCTCCCTTTACACTGCGTTTCATATCCGTTACCTCTTCTGGACGTTCATCTATCAGCAGCACCATCAGATACGTTTCGGGATGATTTTTAGCAATGGCATTGGCAACATCTTTCAGCAATGTGGTTTTACCTGTTTTCGGTTGCGACACGATCATGCCCCGCTGGCCTTTTCCGATAGGGGAGAAAAGATCCATGATTCTCATCGAAAGGTTCAGGTTATTATCTGCAAGATGAAAACGTTCGTATGGGAACAGCGGCGTAAGGTACTTGAATGGTACCCGGTCGCGCACCCATCCTGGATCGCGCCCGTTGATATTATCCACGCGGATCAGCGGGAAATATTTCTCTCCCTCCCGCGGAGGACGGACAGCACCGCGAATCGAATCACCTGTCAACAACCCGTATAATTTGATCTGCTGCTGAGAAACATAGACATCGTCGGGAGAATTCAAGTAGTTGAAGTCGGAGGAGCGCATGAAGCCAAAACCATCGGGCATGATCTCGAGTACCCCCTCTGCAATGACGACACCATCAAAATTATATCCGTGCTCATCCGGTTGTCCGCGTTTGCTGCGGTCAGGACGAGCCACATTCTGATTCTGTTCGTACCGTTGCTTAAAATCTCTGCGATCGTTATGTTGCCCGTGCTGGCGCTGATGTGGGTGGTGTTGATGTTGAGAATGTTGTTGGTGCTGTTGATGCGACCCTTGTTGCACTCTGTGTTCTTGATGCTGAGGATTGTTATATGTCTTTGAAGAGGTTTCTTCAACTTTGCTTTCGATCAGCGATTGTATCGTCCGCATTTCGTGGGATTCGTCAGTTGCAGACTCAGGTGTAATGGGAGCGGCAGGTAAACCTTCTGCTATGCTTTGTGCGATTGATGCTTCATCGAAGAGGTCCTGTTGAACACCAGGTGCCTGAGCTGTTGCCTCGGTATGTTCTTTTCTTTCTATGTTTTTCCCGGAAGCTTTTTCAAATTTCGATTTACGTGGGCGTTTTGATTTTCCCTCATCGGTGGTCGCTGCAGTTTTCTGCTCCTCCGGAGATAAGTTTTCAGCAGTAGGCACACCGGCAGAAGCGATTGCCTGGGTATCGAGTATTTTGTAAACGAGGTCTTGTTTTTTGAGTTTGTCGGCACTCAAAATGCCCAGTTTTTCTGCCACTTCTTTCAATTCGGCCACCTTCAAGCCATTCAGCGTGATGATATCGTACATATTACAGATTTAAAAAAGCCCTTAAGGGTTGTTGGTTTAAATAAAAATTATGAGATAATAAATAAAACAGGAAATAACTTTTGATCCAGAGTTTGTCCGAATGGACACTGCAAGAGTACAACAAAAATTTGAAATGCAAATTGAATCCGTATTTTTCTACTGCTTATAGATAGCGAATAAGCAGCCAAAACTATCGGTAATTGATATTTGGTTGCGTTGAGACTCTTCATTTAACCCTGATAAAAAGGGATCGGGTTCTTACATTTGTCAAAAAAATTATGCTCCAACGTAAACAGAGTTTACTGATGCTCCTTTCGGTGGCATTGGTCATCGCCACTTATTTTCTTTCATTCGGAGCCATTCATGGCGAAACAGACCTTCAACTCAGGAGTTACGGGGTAAAAGACACTACGGGCGATTACCTTTCTACTGTAAACAGCTATTGGCTTCATCTTCCGCTTGCACTCAGTGCACTGCTTACGTCGTGGAGCATTGGGCTTTACCGCGATCGCAGGCGACAGATCTTCCTGCTTCGCATTACCTTTTTCTTGTTTGCTATCACTTTTATTTTACTGTCTTTATATGTTTCCGATGCACAGCGTGTTTATCCACAGGCTAAACTTTCCATCGGCCCTGCCTTTGTTTTTCCTCCTTTCGCATTAGTTCTGAACTGGCTTTCAGCAAGAATGATCAGGAGGGATGAAGAACTTGTAAGATCGGTGGACAGGATTCGCTGATTATCCTCCTCGTTCTTTTCCGTTCTCGGCAGCTTCAAAAGCAGCAATGATGCGCTTTACGAGTTTGTGTCTTATCACGTCCGACTCATCGAGTACAATCACGGCTATACCTTCGACATTTCGCAGTAGTTCCACAGATCGCATCAGTCCGCTGGGTTGATTGCGCGGCAAATCAATCTGTGTTGCATCGCCGGTGATAATGAATTTTGCGTTCTGCCCCATCCTTGTCAGAAACATTTTCATCTGGCCTACGGTTGCATTCTGAGCTTCATCTAATATTACATAAGCCTTATCGAGTGTACGCCCGCGCATAAAAGCGAGAGGGGCAATTTCGATAACCCCCTTATCAAGATAATCTGCGAGTTTTTCGTACGGGAGCATATCCATCAGAGCGTCGTAGAGAGGTTGCAGGTATGGATCCAGTTTTTCTTTCAGGTCGCCGGGTAAAAATCCAAGGTTTTCTCCTGCCTCTACCGCAGGGCGTGTAAGAATGATTCTTTTCACCAGTTTTTCTTTCAATGCCTGAACGGCAAGGGCAACTGCAGTATAAGTTTTACCCGTTCCTGCGGGGCCGATTGCGAAGATCATATCATTGGTTTGTGCAGCATCAACCATCAGTTTCTGATTTGCTGTCTTTGCAGTAACCTTGGTGCCACCGGGACCAAAGACTAATACGCCATCGCCAGATGTTCCCATCGGCAAGTCCACGTCCTGACCTTCCAGA
>JADLBA010000237.1 GCA_020848015.1 Crocinitomicaceae bacterium
CTGTCAATGACGCTGGGAGAGGTCATGGAAAAACATAACAAAACACAGGTGAGAATAGCGGAGACAGAGAAATACCCACATGTAACTTTTTTCTTCAGTGGCGGAAGGGAAAAAGAGTTTTCAGTAGAGCGACGCCTGTTGATTCCATCACCCAAAGTAGCGACCTATGATCTGCAGCCGGAAATGAGTGCAGGGATTGTTGCAGATACGATCTGCGAAGACATGAAAAAAAACGCTCCTGATTTTATCTGCCTGAATTTTGCCAACGCCGACATGGTAGGGCATACGGGGGTATTCAGCGCAATTGTGAAGGCGGTAGAATATGTGGATCAGTGTCTTATAAAAGTGGTGGAGGCAGGTCTGAAACAGGGATATTCGTTTGTTATCATTGCCGATCACGGCAATGCTGACTATGCTGTAAACGAAGACGGATCACCAAACACAGCGCACACTACCAACCCCGTTCCGGTATGGCTGATTGATCGGGAATACACCACAATAAAAAGTGGAATACTTGCTGACGTTGCTCCTACGATTCTTGAATTGATGCATCTGCCTAAACCATCTGAAATGCAGGGCACCTCATTAATCGGAAGCAAATAAATATTCTGAATCAGGTCTCAGCGGTTCAGATTGACGTATCCGTCAAAAGTCTTTCCATCCGATCTTTTGAATACATAAAAGTAAACACCTTCTTCGAGGTCTTTTCCGTCCCATAAGCCATCGTAAGAAGAACTTTCATACACTAAGGTTCCCCAGCGATTGTAAATATACATTTCGCTACCGGGGAAATACTTCAAACCATCAATATCGAAAGTTTGATTTTCGTCGTCACCATTGGGCGTAAAGATGTTCGGAATAATCGTCTCACATACCTTTACATTCACAAGTACCTCTTTGTTTAGTCCGCAACCGTCGGTGATATAAATGTTGTAAGAGCCGGGAATTTCAGTGCTTACACCTCCATTATTGTCTAATTGCAGCGATGAAGAGTCATACTCGTAACTATAGGGTAAAGCACCTCCCGATGCCAGTTGACCGGAGTTTTCACCCGTGCAAAGATCAAGGCTATCCGCGGCGATAAAAGGTTCCGGTTCAACCACGATAAAATCAGCAGTCACCGTTTCGCCCCAGTGGTCGGCCACAGTAACCGAATAGCTGCCGGCAGAGCCTTGTGAGAAAGTTGCCGAAGAGCTTGACTGGCCGGAGCTCCAAGTATAAGAATAATTTGGTGTTCCGCCTGATGGTATAGCGGAAACCTGCTCTGTTGAACCAGCGCAGACATAGATATCTTCTATCTCAAGTTCCATTGCTATGTAGTCAGCAATGAATAAAGTAGTGCTTGCCGTATCCTGTTCACCGCAGGAATTAATGTAGTAGTATTCGACTGTGATCGCCTCAGTTCCTTCGGTAATACCATCGCCAAAAGCCTCCACCGGTATATTGACTGAAAGTTGACCAGCCGGAATAACAACCTGAGCAGGTAAATCAGAATAGTCAACACCCTCAGTGGCAGTTCCGGAAATAATCAGATCAATAACACTTTCAGTTGAAGCATCGGGGCGGGAAATAGTAAAATACCCATCAATGAAATTTTCGAGCAGGGTATCGTCGGGTAAAGATGATAAAATAATATTAGGAGTTCCCTCGATAGCAACGGCGTTAGAGGAAAAAGATCCCGCCTCGAGGAATACGCTCGAATCCCAGTAAATATCAGAGGCATCGGCAATCACAATTTTTATGTGATAGGTCTCGCCGCATTGTACCGGTGCCTTTGCGGTGAGAACTTTAGTAAATCCGTCAAACTGCACATAATAATTGGAATTGCTATAAGGAGCGGTACCACCATCCCCATTGTAAACATAGTACTGGCAGTTCATACAGGGACCATTAATACCATCGTTTCCATTATTAACAGTATTGATGGATACTTCTTGGTTGCTGGGCAGCATGGCTACATTGACGGCAGAATTAGTAAAAGGGCCGTTGATTCCTGGGCCACTGAGAAAAAAACCGAAAATATCATTTATCCACCCAACGTATTCGGGGTATTCTTCGGAGGCAAAAACATATCGAAAACTAATTGAGTCGCCTGTTGCGATAAAATCGAACTCAAGTATTGCAGCATCATTGTGCGTCGAAAACGGGTCAATGATGTCCAAATCCGGGTCTGTGGCTCCCCAATACCCACCGCCTATTGCATAACCACCATCATCATTAGGACCAAGCCCCACTGCTATGTCTCCGGTAGAAAGCACAAGCCCTGAACCAAGGCCAATATTGCAGTTTTGTCCATTGAAAGATCCTATTTGCTCCATCCCCCCCGAATAGCTGACATTACTTGCTACAATACCGTTTCCCAGCAACTGGTTAACAAATTGCTGAGGAGTCTGTAGCTGTACCGTTAATTGAGAAAATGTACCACAGGATAATGCGGTCACAAAAAAACTTGAAAAGAGAATTTTTTTCATATCGGTTGGGATCATGTACCAATCTAAAGTATAATAAATGATTGCGGGATGATCAAAAAAGTTGCCCCACAATATTTTGATAGAAAAGCACGGGGGATGCCGGAAATTAATAAAAGCTGTGCATTCTTTGACAAAGGGAAAAGTGGTTCAGCGGATAATCAAAACAAAACCTCGTTTTTCAATCACATTACCGCGAATCCCTACTGCTACAACCTGATAATTATAGATGCCATCCGGTACAAAATAATCCCCACCTCGCTGAGAGCCATTCCAAGGAACATCAATATCGTCGGTATGAAAAACCATGTCGCCCCAACGATTGAAAATAGACATTTTGAAACTTCTCAGATCATGGCCTTTAGCAAAGAATAAATCATTGATTCCATCTTCATTCGGAGTAAAAGAATTAGGAACAAAAATATCGGCAAAAGGATAAAAAGTTTCCGTGTGTTTCTGGACACACCCCAAGGGGCCGATAGCCGTGAGGGTAACAACGATAGCGTCATTAGTACTAAAGTCATGGGCAACATCGGTGGTGTATTCTACTGAGCCATCATTAAAATTCCATATATAACTGACTCCATTGTAGGTATGGTTGGTCAACTCAATTCCAGTTTCTCCGATATATTCTACTGTAAATCCCGGCTCTACCTGTTCTACTCCAACGGTTACAGTTTCTGATGCAGAATTTCCACAAACATCCGATGCTGAATAGGTATAAACCGTTGACTCTCCAGGGGCTGGATGAATATTGCTATATGTGGAGTTGACCGGGAGCCAGAGATGCTGAAGGGTGCCTACGCCGCCAACAGCAGTACCATTCAGTTCAACATATTCTCCAAGACAAATCGAAGTATCTGGTGTCAACTGTATCTGGATAGGAACCGGGGGAACTACCACTTCTACATTATCACTCGCAGAATTACCACATTGATCGGTAACAGTAAATGTCAGATCGGCATCCACCATAGTCTGATACACTGCCGAGATTCCGTTAGAAAGAATTGTATTTCCATCGGTCCACGAATAGGTATAAGTACCCACACCTCCCTGTGCCTGTCCCGAAAAATTAGTACTATCTAAGCATCCCACCTCCACATCTGCCCCTGCATCAGCCATCACCTGAACCGGCGGAACATTGATCTGTATAATATCCTGACCAACATTGCCGCATTCATCCACCACGGACAAAATGACGCTGGCATCTTCACCGGTCTGTACATTGTAAAGAGGTTGAGAAGAGGCCACGAGACCATTAATACTCCACGTGTATGAGTAGTTGCCGATACCTCCGCTGACCGCCCCGTCGAGGTTGGTCTGATCTAAGCAAGTAACATTTATATCCGGCCCCAAGTCTATGGTTATCACCTCAGAAGGAACCTGCACATTCACCATATCATTTCCCTGGTTTCCACATTCGTCAGTAACCGTGAGGGCAATAGCAGTATTTCCGGCAGAATTACCAATATAGGAGTAATTTGACCCGTTTCCCGCAACGGTGCCCTGTAAAAGCCAGAGGTAAGAATAACTACCGACCCCACCTGAAACCTGCGGAAGTATGTCAGCCTGGCTCTGGCAACTCACAATAATATCCTGACCAAGATCAACTATTACCGGCACCGGAGGAACGGAAATATTCACTGCATCCTGCCCGGTATTTCCACATTGATCAGTGGCTGATAATGTAAGAGATTGATTACTGTTTGCCGCGTAATTCAACTGGCTGGAAGTACCTAGCACTTGTCCCTGGTTTGTCCAGGAGTAGGTATAAGTTCCGACACCACCCGTAACCAGTGAAGATAATAATGTATCGTTCAGGCAGGTCAATATGAGGTCGGGGCCGATGTCAACAATTACAGGAACAGGCGGCACTGTATAGATCATTTCATCCAGCGACTGCACCCCGCACTCATCGGTAATTTCGAGTTGAATAGTTCCCTCGCCTAGCGGGTCATAGCTCAATTGTGTTCCAGTGGAAACAGGGGTGCCATTGTCAAGCCATTGATAGTTATATTGACCAAAGCCTCCGGAAACAATGGGAGAAAGATCAAGGCTGTCGAGACAGGTGATTGACTGGTCGGGACCGAGATCAACCACAAGCGGAGGATTAGTAATAAAACTCACATTGGCAACTCCATTGAATGGATCTACTCCACAGGTATCGAGTACCTGAAAGGGAATACTCACCGGTATGGAGGGCGATGTAAAATAAGAAGGAGACACAACATTATTAGGCCAGTGAACACTGTAGTATCCTATTCCACCGGAAACCTGAGGAGTAATAACGGCAGTCTGACCACAGTTAATCATTACATCCTGCACAGTAACATTGAGAGGAGGAAGGTCAGTGATTGTAATCGTATAACTGGCTGCGGTTATCATTTGCCCGCAATTAGTGGTACCACCTACACTAACAATAAGTGTTTCATTCCCCTCCAGGATATTATCATCAATAGCAGTGATCGGAATAGTTGCCACCATTTGATTAGGAGCATAAGAAAGAGTAGTACTGACAGTCTGGTAATCAACTCCATTTTGAGCAGTACCACTCAGCGTAACCGTATAAGTGGCTGCGGCGGTCTGGCTGCTGGGGCGGGTAAAATTAAGGTATGCGGTTTCACATCCTTCATACACCATATCAGCACCGGGACTGAAGTTCACCGGGCCGGTATATGCCACCTGTATTTGGTTGCTGGCAAAACTTCCTGCTTCAAGGAATACCCATGAGTCATAGCCTGTATCTCCTGCATCAGCAATGGCGATTTTGATATGGTAAGTTTGGCCGCATTGTACCTGTGCTTTTGCAGTAAGCACTTTAGTAAAGCCATCGGCCTGAATACCCAAGATTCCGAAGACGTTGTTATTCACATAATACTGGCAGTATTCGCAAGGGCCTGTACCTGAAGATCCGTTATTGAGGTTATTGATCGTTACAGGAATAGCGGTGTTGGGTATAAGAGCAATATTTTTTGAATTATTCGAATAAGGGCCGCTAATACCGGGGCCACTGAGGAAGAATCCGAAGGCATCATTAAAACTGCTGTTGGCATATTCGGGATACTCATCAGAGGCAAAAACAAACTTGAATTTTATGCTGTCACCGGTCGGAATAAAATCAAATTGCAGTACTGCGGCATCATTCAACCCAAAGCCGCTGAGCATAAACAGGTCTGGATCGCTGGCTCCCCATCCTGAAGCCGGGGTCAATGAAAATGACGAACTGTTATTGGGCCCGGGTGCCCCGCTGACATTTCCGGAACCCATGACAAGACCACTCGCCAGATTCAAATTACATCCGGTACAAGTAAAGGATCCGATCTGATCATTGACCGAAGCAAAAGTTATATTGGAAGCTGTGACTCCTTGCCCCAGAAGAATGTTCTGAACCCCATCAGGACCATTGACGGAATTATCAACTGTAAGCTGGGAAAAAGACAGACCCGTTACATACAACAGAAGATACATCAATCCTACTATCCTTAAAAACCGGATATAATACTCGGTATTTATTTCAAGTCTGATAGTCATCAAGGTTTACCTAACTTTCCTACTGCCTCTGCACACTTTCAGAACATCCTTTAGGAGAATCTTTTCGTGCTATTCAAAAAAAACAGTGAAGAATTATTTTTAACTGAAAATTAACTCTAATAACCTGCTAAGTTACAAAAAATTCAACATTTTTCTCACAAAAAACAACCATCATAGGAAGCCAGAGTTACTTGACATTCTGATAGATTAACGCAAAATCTGGACGAATCCCTTTTTTTCGATCACATTTCCCAGATGATCTCTTGCAACGATCAGGTAATTATAGATACCATCCGGAACAAAATATCCGCTATCGCGATAAGATCCATTCCAAGGAACATTGAGGTTTTCTGAGTGAAATACAGTATCTCCCCACCGGTTGAAAATTGAAATTCGGAAACTATCGATGTCATGCCCTTGGGCAAAAAAGAAGTCGTTTATTCCATCACCATTTGGGGTAAAAGTATTGGGCACATATATATCACCCGGCGGATAGAATGATTTGGTGACCGAATCAGGGCATCCTCCGAATTCTCCCAACGCAACAAGTGTAACCGTAATAGGTCCTACGCTAAATGGGTGGTAAACAACCGGCCCATAATCTGTTGAACCATCATTAAAGTGCCAAATATAGCTCTCTGCATAAGTACACTGCTCTGTCAACTCAATGCCCGTGTCGTTGATATACTCCACCGTAAACCCTGCCTCGACATCCGACACACCAATTGTCACACTTTCAGAATCTTCGTTCTGACAGACATCCATTGCAGAGAATGTGTAAACAGTCGTTTGAGAGGGTGTTACAGTGATTTGATTTTGTTCTGAGTCAAATGGAGACCATTGATATAACAGGGTTCCCTCACCACCGGAAACATCGGCAATGAGTTGTACCGATTCGCCAAGACATATAGAAGTATCCTGTGTCAAAATAATTTCAATTGGTTCCACCGGAATAATTATGTCAAGGTCATCACTCGACGTGTTGCCGCATTCATCCACCACAGTGAGTGTTACAGTAATAGAATGGTATGTATGATAGGAGGTAGTTAGGCTATCTGAAATAATTTCTGTGCCATCAGACCATGAATATGAATAGCTTCCAACACCACCTTCAGCTTCGCCGGTCAGTGTGCTGGTATCGAGACAACCCGTCGTAACATCAGAGCCTGCATTTACAACAACAGGCACCGGCGGAACAAGCAATGCGATGACATCATTGCCTGCGTTGTTGCATTCGTCGGTTACTACCAGCGTAATATTGTATGAACCGATGCTACTTGCATCGAACACAAAAACGGTGTCATTTCCGACGGCGCTCCCGTTGTACATCCAAGTGTAACTGTAATTGCCGGTACCACTCCCTCCAGAAACTTCTGCCGAGAGGCTTGCCTGATCCTGACAGTTTACCGTTTGGTCGGGGCCTACGTTTACAAAAACAGGTATAGGTGGCATCGTAACGGTGAGTTGATCCTGTGATTGGGTTCCGCAGGCATCTGTAACTTCGAGCTGGACAAGGCCGGCAGAGGGGGCAAATTCCACTTCGACATCTTCGGAAATATAGGTTCCGTTATTTGTCCATTCATAAGAGTAAGGGGCATAACCCCCACTTACCACCGAAGAAACAAATATTGAATCAAGACATTCGACAGACAGATCAGGCCCTATATCAACGAGCAAAGGGGAGTTCTGTGCAAATACCACATTTCCGACACCTTCAAAAGGAATCACTCCGCAGGTATCAGTAACGACAAAAGAGACACTGGTAGGTACAGAAGGTGAAAAGGAATAGGAATCCCCGACGGATCCATCTTCCCAGGTAATATGATAATATCCAATTCCCCCTGTTATTTGGGGAGTCAATACGGCAGTTTGTCCGCAGTTTATTGCTGCATCGGGGGTAGTCACTGAGAGCGACGGCAAGTCAGTAATTGTCACAGTATAAGTAGCAGCGGCAATCGGCTCCCCACAAGCCGTCATCCCTGAAAGGCTGACGATGACTGTTTCATTGCCTTCAAAAATATCGTCAGCAGTAGTAACGATAGGGATAGAAGCAACCGATTGATTAGCTCCAAAATTCAAGGTACTTCCAATTAAATTGTAATCTACTCCGTTGGTGGCAGTTCCACTGATAGTTACAGCATAACTGGTCGCAGCAACTTCGGTAACTGGTCTTGTAAACGTGAGCATTGCCGGCTCACATCCTTCATAAACCATATCAACCCCAGGACTAAGATTCGGGGGAATATAACCAGCCGACATTTGTGCGTCTGTGCTTGTAAAACTCCCGTTTTTGAGAAAGACATAGGAATCATATATACCATCAAATCCATCAGCGATGGCAATTTTGAAATGATACGTTTGGCCACACTGAACATTTGCCTTCGCTTCTATTACCGTAGTGAATCCATCAGGCTGAATATAATAACTGCTTGAATTATAGGGAGACGTATATCCATCTCCATTGTTTACATAATACGAACCACTATTAAGGTTATTGATTGATATAGGAGTAGAGCTACCGGGAATCAAGGCAATGTTTGCAGCCTGATTAGAAAAAGGGCCGGAAATACCCGGACCACTCAGAAAAAAACCAAACGAATCATTAAACGAGGTATTCGCAAACTCGAGGTATTCTTCTGACGCAAAAACAAATTTAAAAGAGATTTGACTCCCAGAGGGGACAAAGTCAAACTGGAGAATGGCGGGATCATAGTTTGTAACAGCGCTTATAGCATCTATATCGGGGTCAGCGCTCATCGTATAATAATCGGTTCCGGTTAAAGAACCATCACTGTTGTTGGGGCCAGAAGCTGAGTTTGCATTGCCTGTACTCAGCATTAATCCACTCGAAATACCAAGATTACAATTGTTGCAATTAAAAGAAGCTACCTGGTTATTATTCCCGTAGAAAACCACATTCGTGGCAACTACTCCCGGCCCCAAAAGATAATTCTGAAGGCCATCAGGCCCGTTTACCGCATTGTTAACAACGAGCTGGCTCATGGCCATCGTAGAAAAAAAAAGAACAATCGCCGGAATAGCTATAAGAATACTCCAACGCATACACTGATCCGAACTAATATTTTGTTTTCCTTGCACTTTATAATCTCCACAAGAGTACACCTTGATACAAGGAACACATTCAGATGGGCATACGTTGCATTCTCTTTGATTTATTTTTTTAGAAGAGTCACATTACCGGTAGAAATCTCTCCGTCAGACCTTTCGAAAATATAAAAATAGGTGCCTTCTGATAAGTCATCACCGTCCCAGTCGTTACCATAATTAGCACTTTCAAAGACAAGACCTCCCCAACGATTATATATATGCAGTTTGCTGTTTTTGAAATACGGGAGCAGTCCGTCAATAACAAAATACTGGTTTTCGTCATCACCATTGGGTGTAAAGACATTTGGAATCAGTATTTGGCAATCATTCACTGTTAAGATGAAATCGCTGTATCCGCCGCACTGATCTTCAATGGTCACGAGTGAGGGTCCTATTAATAGCCCTGAAAAGCCATGACCTGATTCGAACACAAGAGAATCTGTGTCGTAGGAAATGGAATAAGGGGGATATCCACCGAAGTTAATATTGCCGGTACTTACACCGAGACAGATCGAAGTGTCTGCCACTTCAAAAGGTACCTCCTGTATAAATACAGTGACTACAACGTCTTCAGAACCGCTGTTGCCACATTGGTCAGTGGCTGTCAACACATAGGTTGTAGTGACTCCGGGCGATACAGTAATCCCAGACGAACTTTGCCCGGAACTCCAAGAATACGTAAACGTTCCCGCCCCACCGGATGCCTCCCCGCTGATGGGAGCTGACTCTCCAGGACATATCCCTGTATCGGGAGATACTGAAACTGTTACCGGAATCGGCGGTACTGTAATGATCAGTTCGTCGGAATCGGAGTTTCCACACTGATCATTGACTGTCAATTGAAGCGTTCCCCCTGCTCCTGCAACTACTGTGACGGAAGAATTGGTACCAGCAGGAGCGCCGTTGTATGTCCACACATAACTTAGAGTACCAGAGCCTCCGGTTACAGAAGTGGCACTGCTCGTTTCGCTGTCAAAACAGGTGGACTGAATATCTGGGCCTAAAGTGACGACGACAGGTACTGGTGGAACGGATATTACGGTAGAAGCGCTACTGGTAGCGCCACAAGCATCCGTTACTTCTAATGTCACAGTTGAAGGCGTAGGAGTAGGCCAACTAAATGTGGAAGAGGTACTGTACGGAACACCATCAATTGACCATTGATATCCGTAATTACCATCGCCACCTGATACATTTGTAGGGCTGATATCGAGAGGCGACAGGCAAACGGCATTCACAGATGAAGGCAGACCAACGGATATAGGGTCGTACTGCATCAGTTCAACAGTCACAGAGCCAGAGACCTGCGGAATATTGCAGACATCCGTAACTACATAATTATATACTGCATTTTCATTGGGAACATCTAATGAAGTGGTGCCGGGCACGCCGTCCCACTCAACGGAATACTGTCCATACCCACCGCTGATGGAAAGATCAATCCTGGCTGATTCAGTACAACTGATCAACAGGTCTTCTGATGTAACCGTCAATGCAGGGAGTTCATGGATTGTAAGAGTCAGCGTCGTGGACGTTGCGCAGGGGCCTGCGTAATTGATGTCGAAGGTAATGGTTTCTCCTGCATCCGCTATTCCGTCCTCAATCACATTTAGCGGAAGAACAACTTGATCCTGTCCGGTAGGAATAAAAATATGATCCGGGATAGCGTCGTAGTCAATACCATTCTGCGCTGTACCGGAGGAGGCAATCGTCAAAAGCACATCTCCGGTGGCTCCTGTTGGCCGTTGAAATGTGACACTCGCACCGAGGCATCCTTCATAAACAGCATCTTGACCTGGAGAAATCAGAGAAGGGTCAAAACTTACTCCCAGCGAATTACTTTGAAAGCTACCTCCTTCGAGAAATACCCAAGAATCATAAATTCCATCAGCTCCATCGCCGATAGCCAGCTTAATATGATAAGTCTGGCCGCACTGCACCGGGGATGTAGCCTGCAGCACCGTTGTAAAACCATCCGGCTGTATATAGTATGGGGAACCGGAATAAGGAGCGCTATAACCGTCACCATTATATATATAGTTGGCACAATATTCACAAGGCCCTGTCAAACCATCATACCCATTATTGAGGTTATTGATAGATACCGGAATGGAGGTTCCGGGTATCAACGCGATATTCTGTGCCTGATTCTGATATGGCCCGCTAATACCCGGTCCACTGATAAAAAAACCAAATGAGTCGTTAAATGAACTGTTGGTGTACTCGGGATATTCATCTGACCCGAATACAAAGTTGAACGTAACCATATTGCCATTCGGAACAAAATCAAATTGCAGGACAGCGGCATCATGCACAGTTACAGCACTGATGGCACTAAGGTCAGGGTCATAGAAGGTAGAAAAATAATCGGTAGAAATACTTCCATCATAGTTAGGCCCGGCAGCATTGCTTGCATTTCCCGTACTCATAACAAGGCCATTTTGGATACCGAGGTTACAGTTGGAGCAGTTAAATGAAGCTATCTGATCCGAACTACCCACAAAAGAAATATTGGAGACCGTCACTCCTGTTCCCAATAGCACATTCTGAACTCCATCGGTAGCATTCACTGCATTATTGATATTCAACTGGGTGACAGCAGTGAATGGACTGATCAGAGCAAACAAAACAAAGATCCGTTGCAGGCTGGTGGGTATAATTGTATTCATGCGGGGATGTTGTCGAATTGGGGACGAATATATAATATTATAGTGATTCGCTGAATGGTGGGAAAGTTGCCTGCTGTTTGATAAGCGGTTTCTGTTACAGATAAATACTCTCTTACCTTTGACCAATTATGATCCCCGTTATCCGCATCGAAGGTATAACCAAGCACTACGTCATTGGCAGCGAACTGATCAGAGCGCTGAATGGGGTTAATCTGAGAATCGAAAAAAATGAGTATGTAGCGCTGATGGGGCCATCGGGTTCGGGAAAATCTACCCTGATGAATATTATAGGGTGCCTTGATACACCTACCAGCGGAAGCTATTTTCTGAATGGTCCGGATGTTTCGGGACTGACAGATAATGAACTCGCCGGAATCAGAAATAAAGAGATCGGGTTTATTTTCCAAACGTTTAATCTTCTGCCAAGATACACGTCATTGGAGAATGTCGCCCTCCCTCTGGTGTATGCCGGAATTCCAAAGGCAGAGCGACTGGCAAGGGCAAAAAAAACACTGGAAGATGTTGGGCTTGCCGACAGGGTAACGCACAAACCGAATGAACTTTCGGGAGGGCAGCGCCAACGAGTTGCAATTGCGAGAGCCTTGGTAAATAAGCCCTCCATCATCCTCGCCGATGAACCCACAGGGAATCTCGACACCAAAACAAGCTACGAGATCATGAAACTATTCCAGGAAATTCACGATGGAGGGAACACCATCATCATCGTTACTCACGAGGAAGATATTGCCCGCCATGCCCACCGGATTGTTCGGCTTCGCGACGGTCTAATAGAAAGCGATGAAAAAAATGAACCGGTGAGAATGGTGAACCTTTAAAGGGAATAAATTGAATTACTTTCGCGCTCAATTAAAAAGCAATGCCAGATCATTCATCTGTTTCAACACTTTTTTCAGCCCCTCCTTTGGGAAATACTATTACTGTATCAGGATGGGTGCGCACTTTCCGCAATGACCAGTTCATTGCTCTGAGCGATGGTAGTACGATCAGAACACTACAAATAGTGATCAGGAAAGAAAATTTTGATGATGCTTTCTTGAAAAGAATCAATACCGGAACATCTATCCGCGCTACCGGTAAATTGGAAAAATCTCCTGGCAAGGGACAGGAAATAGAGTTGATTACAGAGGAACTCAATATACTGGGGGATTGTGATGCAAATGAATTCCCGATTCAGATGAAGCGCCACTCACTCGAATTTCTGAGAGAAAAAGCTCACCTGCGTTTCCGCACAAATACGTTCGGAGCAGTTTTTCGTATTCGCCATCACCTTGCCTTTGCCATTCATAAATACTTCAATGATCATGGTTTTTTCTATCTGCACGCTCCGGTAATCACAGGAAGTGATGCGGAAGGAGCAGGCGAAATGTTCCGCGTAACTACTCTTGATCTGAATAACCTGCCTAAAAAGGAAGACGGAAGAGTAGATGAAAGCCTGGATTTTTTTGGTAAGAGCACTCATCTCACTGTCAGTGGTCAGTTAGAAGCCGAACTGGCTGCACTGGCACTTAGCCGGGTATATACTTTTGGTCCAACTTTTCGCGCCGAAAACAGCAATACAAGCCGCCACCTCGCAGAGTTCTGGATGATTGAGCCGGAAGTTGCTTTTAATGACCTTGTGGCCAATATGGATCTTGCAGAGGATTTTTTGCGCTACTGCATCAGCTATGCTTTGATGCATTGCAAAGAAGACTTGGAGTTTTTGCAGGAAAGAGAAATCAGTGAAGACAAGATGAAGCCGGTGGAAGAAAGGCAACCTCTCCCTCTTCTGCAACGTTTGCAATTCGTGTCGAACAATACCTTTGAACGTCTCACTTATTCAGAAGCCATCAGGGTGCTTCTCGATTCCCCTTATTACAAGAAGAAAAAATTTAAATTTCCTGTGGAATGGGGCATAGATCTTCAGAGTGAGCACGAGCGCTACCTGGTGGAAAAGCACTTCAAAAAACCGGTGATCCTCACCAATTATCCCGCGGCTATAAAAGCTTTTTATATGCGACTAAATGAAGACGGGAAAACCGTGGCCGCTATGGACATTCTCGTGCCGGGCATTGGTGAAATTATCGGCGGAAGCCAGCGGGAAGAACGATACGATGTACTTCGCAGGAAATGCCAGCAGTTTCAGATAGATGAAGAGAGCATCTGGTGGTACCTTGAAACACGTAAATTCGGAAGTTGTGTGCATGCAGGTTTCGGACTGGGTTTTGAACGACTCGTTATGTTTGTTACCGGAATGCAGAATATCCGCGATGTGATTCCTTTTCCAAGAACCCCGCAGAATGCGGCGTTTTAAATTCGGCAATGATATTATCATGGGCTAGCTTGAGCAACCTAGCCACAAACATTTTCCCATTGGGGAAAAACCTGTCTTAACTTCCTTAAATTTGGCGTTGAGATGCTGAAACAAATATTACAACAAAAACTCCAGCAAAAACTATCTCCGCAGCAGATTCAACTGATGAAGATGTTGCAGATTCCTACTATGGAACTCGAACAGCGGATAAAAGAAGAAATGGAGGTAAACCCTGCGCTTGAAGAGGGCAGTGAGGAGGACCCCGAAGAGGAAATAAAAATGGATGAGGCGGAAAACGGGAATAACGAAGAAAAAAGTGAGAATGAGAATGACGATTTTGATCTCACCGACTATTTCGATGCCGATGATATCCCCGACTATAAGTTGTATGTCAACAACAGTAGTGCCGATGATGAGGAGCGGGAATCGCCACTCGGTGCCGGACGCTCGTTCCATGATCTGTTGTATGCTCAGATTGGACTGAGAGACTTGGATGAAAACGAACAACTGCTCGCCGAATATCTGATCGGCAACTTAGATGAAAACGGTTACCTGCGACGCGATCTTCCAGCTATTGTGAACGATCTTGCATTCAATATGGGGATCACGGCCACCGTTGCAGAATTAGACGAATCTCTGAAGGCCATACAGGAACTCGATCCTCCGGGAGTCGGAGCGCGCGACCTGCGCGAATGCCTGTTGATACAGATACGGCGTACGGAAGAAAAGGATGAGGTAACTGCACTCGCGGAAGAAATCATCCATCGTTTCTTTGAAGAGTTCACCAAAAAACATTACGAAAAAATTGCCCGGCGGCTCGATCTCACTGACGAGCAACTGAAGCCGGCAATAGATTTTATTCTTCGCCTAAACCCCAAACCGGGCAACAGTATGATGGAGTCTGCCCGCACGATTCAGCACATTGTTCCGGACTTTATGCTTTCAAACGAAAACGAGGAGCTAAAGTTAACGCTGAACAGCCGGAATGCGCCTGAATTGAAAATCAGCCGTGAGTATAAAAATATGCTCGAACATTACGCAAAAACAAAGAACAGAGATACAAAAGAAAAAGAAGCGCTGCTATTTGTTAAGCAGAAAATTGATTCTGCGAGGTGGTTCATTGATGCCATCAACCAGCGCAATGACACACTCCTTTTTTGTATGCAGGCCATCGTTGACTACCAAAAGGAATTCTTTTTGACAGGAGATGAAACTAAGTTGCGGCCAATGATCCTCAAGGACATTGCCGATATGGTAGGTATGGATATTAGCACCATCAGCCGTGTTGCCAATAGCAAATATATTCAGACGCATTTCGGCACTTATCTGCTGAAATATTTCTTTTCAGAGAGCATGAGCACTGACGATGGTGAAGAGGTTTCTTCCCGCGAAGTAAAGAAGATATTGAAGGATGCCATCGAAGCGGAAGCAAAGAAAAAACCTCTGACAGACGACAAGCTAAGCAAGTTACTGAATGATAAAGGCTATAATATTGCGCGCAGAACCGTTGCCAAATACCGCGAACAATTGGGTATCCCGGTTGCCCGACTCAGAAAAGAATTGTGAGTATCACATTTGACAAAATCATTCAGCGCTGGGCCAAGGTTCTCTCCGTAATCTTTCATCCGCTGTTGATGCCGCTGCTGATCTACTCGCTCGTTCGGTGGCTTGATCCCTATTACATTGCTCCCACACGTGCCGATAATTTCGTTTTTCTATTGCTTGGCATCAACATTCTGGCACCGGCCATCAGTATGCTGATTATGATTCGTTACGGAATGCTCAGCAGCATTGATCTCCGTAACCGGAAAGAACGCCTCGGTCCTTACTTGATAGTGATCTTTTATTACTTCCTTTCTTATGGAATGCTACGGTGGAAAGTGTACGAATTGCCAAAGTAAGTTTTTTCCTTTTTTCTCTCGGTTATCCTCTCTCTGGTAGTTTCTCTTTCCATCAACCTGTTTTGGAAGATCAGCGTGCACATGCTGGCACAAGGGGGCGTTTTCGGAACCTTGATGGGGCTGCATGCCATCCACCGGTCTGATGTTAATATATTCGTTATGGGTTCTGTCGTGATGGCTGGACTTACGGCTTATTCAAGGCTGAAGCTCGATGCGCATACACACGGACAGGTTTATGCCGGTTTTTGTCTCGGCGTGATCATTAACTGGTTCATAATATCTTATCGTATTATGATTTGATACCGACGGCGGCTAACTGCTGCTGCTCCTCTTCCATATTCAGATCAATATAAGTGCGATCGTCGGTATGTTCTTGTTGGTCTGTATCGGTAATAAGTAGCTGATATTTTTCTTTGTCAAGTATTTTTTCAGTCAGTTGCTTGTTTACAATTTTAATGCGTGCCCCACTATGAAGGGTCGTTGTAACAACCGAAGTCTTTCACCAGGAGGTTAAGGATGCCCGCCTAAATTCAAAAAATGAAGAAGTAGATATTCAGGCGATCGCATTTTACTGTTGGCTGACGTGCAAAATATTCAACAGAGATTATTATGAAGTTCTGCTGAATGCCATCAACTGGAAAACAGAGGAAACATCATAGCGATAGTGACGAGTATTTCTTCTATTCTAATACGCCTACTGAAGTTCAATCTAATAAAGGGAAAATTGAAGGGGAAGAAGAATTCAAACCGAATCCTCATTCGCCCTATTCATAATCAGATAATTCTGCGCCATCCGCACCTGATTATAGCTGAATTTATCATTGAGTCCCTTAACAATTTCCGTCATGCCTGTTACTTTTCGCGAACCGAGAAAAGTAAGTATCTCATCCAATTCCTCTTTTCTAAACACGGTCTCAATTTTCACTTCACCGTCGAGTATCCCTTTAGCAATGTGGGTTTCAATCGTCCCTACCGACAGGTTCCGGTGTCCTGCAATCTCGGCTACTGACATTCCCGAAGCGTGTAGAGTGTAGGTCTCTTTGTTAGAAGCTCCCTTTGGCAGCTTAGCATTTTTGGTGGACTGCTCCTTTGTTTTTCGTTTTCTCCCCGATTTATTGAGCGCTACCAGCGGCAATGCCGCAGTCTGGTGTTGAACCTCTGAGATTATCCGCTCTCTCTCCTCTTTTTTCTTTGTGTCCTGCTCTTCCCTGAATTCAATTTCGGCACCGGATAAGATCTGCTGTGCAATGTAATTCAACTTACCAATATCGCCAGATTTTTTCGAAAAGAGCAGATCCAATTCTTCGAGTGCATTGACATATTTTTTAGTCCGGGAATACCGCCTTATCTCTTCAATATGTACAAGTAATTTTTTTGTCTGCTCGTTGATGAAAGACTGATAATACATACTTCCTCTTGAAATTCGCTCAGTCATTTGTTCGTGATCACCTTGATCGAGTAACTGCAACAATTGCTTCTTAAACACAGAAGTATTGTTGGTCTCTTTTGCGATGGCTGCAGCGATCGTCTGTAATGCAGACCTCATGCTTTCATCTTCAAACTCCATACTGCTCCCTTCCCCCTTTCTGATCTTATCAATTTCAATCGCCACTTCAGAAAAATCAAAAGTCCCTTCAAGTTGTGCTCTTAAATAATTGCGTTCATTTTTTTGCAATCGTTCATCGAGATCGTCTTGTAACAAATGCTGACAAGAAAATTTCACCACCTGCTCATCGGTGGCGATCACCTGAGTATCTATTCTTGTACGTAATATCAAACCTTCTAATGAGCGGAGGCGCGAAAGCGCCACATATACCTGACCGGGTGCAAAGGCTTGTCCAACGTCAATCACCGCTTTTTCAAAAGTTAACCCCTGACTTTTGTGCACAGTGATGGCCCACGCGAGGCGAATGGGAAATTGCCTAAACCGCCCTGTAATTTCTTCATCGAGTTCGCGTGTTACCGGGTTCACCGTATATTTTTTGTTCTCCCAAATTTCTCGTTTGAGGATGTACTTTTCTTTCGATCCTTCCATTTCAACCTCCACATTATTCCCGGCATCAATACTGGTAACGATGGCGAGTTTACCATTGTAATAAGCTCCGTCAGAAGTATCGTTTTTCACAAACATGATCTGTGCTCCCGATTTCAGTTCGATGGTTTCCTGTACAGGAAAAAGAAATTCCGGGAAGTCATCCTCTATGTCTGCCTTAAAAGCGTGAACCTTTCCAAGCAGCTTGCCCAATGCCTGTTTGTTCAACTGATCCGCCTTGTAATTATGTGTGGTCAAGGTAATGAGTCCTTCTTCATCAATGACCTGTCCGGGAGTTCGGTAGTGTCGGTTTAGTTCTTCAATATCGTCAGGGGTACAGGCATTATTACGGAGGTTATTCAGAATCCTGATAAATGTCTCATTCTGCTGACGGAAAATCTTGTCGAGTTCGAGATACACATAGCCATCCTCTCTCAAGGCTTTGGCTTCAAAAAAATGAGGACTCGCATAATACTTCTTCAGGTAGTTCATTTCCTGCTCTTTCACCACAGGGGGTAACTGGTAAAGATCTCCCACCATCAATACCTGCACACCACCAAAACTCTTTCTGAAATTTCGCTTTACAGAACGCATTCGATAATCAATCGCGTCGAGTAAATCGGCGCGCAGCATACTAACTTCGTCAATTATCAGAAGATCAATATCGCGCAATACCTGCCTTCTCATCGAATTCAGCGGGTGCTTTCTCGCAAGAGTGAATTGAGTATAGATTCCAGTGTCGCTTCCAAAATCACCCGACGGGGTGTTGTCCGGAAGAAAGGTTCCGAGCGGAAGCAAAAACTGTGAATGGATCGTCACGCCTTTGGCATTCAGTGCCGCAATCCCGGTCGGAGCAACCACAACAAATTTTTTGTGCGTTGCTCTACAAAGTTTCTGTAAAAAGGTAGTTTTTCCGGTTCCTGCTTTACCCGTAAGAAAAATATGACTGCTCGTATTGTTTACGAATTTTGCAGCAAGCGCAATTCGGTCAGTAGTTTCTATTGTATTCATTCTATCGCAAAACCGCAAATTTCATCAAATCAAGAAACCAATGTAAGAATAAAATATAGGGGTTCAAAAGAACAACTACCATTGAATTTCTGAAAACGAACTCATCACCACCGGCTCGACAAAAATATTTATCTTCCTTATTTTTTGTGCGGTATTTCACATCCACTGTGAGCTGACAGTTAACTCTCCCCTGAGCGGGGTCATCATGCGGCGGTGTAATTGAACAAGATCACTTTCGTAGGCAAGTAAAAACATCAATTTAGTCAATGCGCCTTCAGTAGTCATATCGGCACCGCCAATCACACCGATTTGTGCCAGCAATGCACTGGTTTTATACCTTCCCTGCTCTACAAATCCACGGTTGCATTGCGTCACATTGACAATGATCTTACCACCGGAAATCGCTTTTGATAATGCGTCAATGAACCATTGTTTCGTTGATGCATTGCCCGACCCGAAAGATTCAAGTATAATTCCTTTCAAATCTCCTGCGTTGAGCAGTGTTTCTACAACGGATCTGCTGATGCCCGGAAAAATTTTTAGTATTCCAACACGGTCATCCATTTTTTTTAAAACGCGAAATGGTTCTTCTGAAGGTTGCAATAGCAGGTGATGCTGATAAATGATATGAATACCAATATTTGCAAGTGGAGAAAAATTAGCGCTCTCGAAGGCATCAAAATCTTCAGTATTGAATTTATGCGTTCTGTTGCCACGGAAAAGCCGGGATTCAAAATAGACAGCCACTTCTTTTATCACTGGCCGCCCGTCTCTTCGCGCACTGGCAAGCTCAATGGCAGTGATCAGATTTTCTTTCCCATCCGTTCTCAATCTCCCAATAGGCAACTGGGATCCTGTAAAAATTACCGGTTTACCGAGGTTCTCCAGCATAAAACTCAATGCCGAAGCGCTATAGGCCATCGTATCGGTGCCATGAAGAATCACAAACCCATCGCATTGATCATAATGATCTTCAATTATGTCTGCTATTTCCTGCCAGGTGGCAATGCTGACATCACTGCTGTCAATCGGCCTCTTCAGCGAGGCTGCCTTTATTGTCACCCCGAAACGTTTTAGTTCCGGCATCTGCGCCAGTATATGCTCAAAATCAAATGGGGCAAGTGCGCCGGTGCCAGGGTCTTCCATCATTCCAATGGTTCCGCCGGTGTATATAAGTAAAATGGAGGATTTCAATTTATTTTATTTAATTCTCTAAAAAGGAAAAGCCCGGAGTATTCATAACATTGATGGACAAGGATTTTATCAATTTTCAACCTCTCATTCATTAATAATTATTCGCACCAGCATTCTGTTATATTTTTTACAAAGAAAAAATTCTTCGTGCATTATCCGTTGTCACTCCTGCAATTTCTTCCGGAGAAATATTCATAGCTCCTGAGAGCCTGTCAGCAATATAGATAAGATACCCACTCTCATTTCTTTTTCCACGAAAAGGTTTGGGCGCAAGAAAAGGTGCATCGGTCTCCAGCACGAGGTATTCAAGCGGCAGGTGCTTTACCACACTGTCAAGCCCCGACTTTTCATAGGTAAGTACACCGCCGATACCCAACATAAATCCTCCATATTCGATTATTTTTTTCGCCTGCGCCTCTGTACCCGTAAAACAATGAAATATTCCCTTGAGATGGTCATCGTTCATTTCATCGAGTACGGAAAAAATTTCATTGAATGATTCCCGTGCGTGAATGATCAGTGGGAGGTGCATTCTTTTTGCCCATTGAATATGAGTGCGAAAAGATTCTATCTGCAGAGCGAGCGTACTCTTGTCCCAGTGCAAATCAATTCCAGTTTCACCCACTCCAAAAAATCTGTGCTGCAGAAAAATCTGTTCCATCCGCTGCAATACTTCATCGTAATCTCCTTTTACATCGCAGGGGTGCAACCCCAACATGGGAAAGCAATTTGTGGGGAAGTGATCGCACAATGCGAGCATCGGGTCAATGGTCTCCTCCGAAATATTCGGCAACAGCATAGTGCGAATGCCGCCGGCAATGGCACGCTCTACCATGGCTTCACGATCAGCATCAAACTGAGAATGGTATAAATGGCAATGTGTATCAATCCACTCCATGTTGCAAAGATGATGGCGAAGCTATTATCACTTCCCCCTTTTGTGGAAATTTTATTGTGTGATTAGTAACGGAGATTTACTTTGCGTCTGCAATGAAGGAAAAAGCGCGCATACTGATCATCCGGTTCAGTTCCATAGGCGACATTGTTCTTACTACGCCCGTGATTCGGGCAATTTATGAGCAATTTCACGGCGGGGCTGAAATACATTTTCTGACAAAGAAAAAATTTGCTTTTGTGCTTTCTGCTCATCCTTATATAAAATGTATTCATACTATTGATACAACGGTACAGGAGGTAATTCCAGTACTGGAAAAATTAGACTTCGATTATATCATAGATCTGCACAACAACATCCGTTCTTCAATTGTCAAAAAAAGGCTGAAACGCCTTTCATTCACTTTCAAAAAATTGAATTTAAGAAAATGGTTATGGGTCCGGTTAGGAATTAATACAATGCCGGATGTTCACGTGGTGGATCGGTATATGGAAACATTAAAGGCATTCAATCTCAAAGATGATGGAAAAGGTCTCGATTACTACATTCCGGAAGGGGAAGGAATTTTAACAGAAGAAATTATCGGCAGATTCAGTAGCGGATTTATTGCGTGGGCGCTCGGTGGTACCCACAACGGAAAGCGGATGGAAAAAGAAAAAATTACAGCCATCTGCCAGAATCTCAACCTTCCTGTGGTATTGCTCGGCGGGCAGGAAGACGCAGATGCAGGTACCTTCATTGCTGATGCGTGTGGCGACAATGTATTCAA
>JADLBA010000238.1 GCA_020848015.1 Crocinitomicaceae bacterium
ACCGGGTAATAACAAGAGCAGCGCCTTTAATATTTACCCCAATCCATCGGATGGTTCTTACACCATGGATATATCTGCGGATCTGCTTAGATCACAGATATATATTTATGATTCCATGGGGCGTTTAATTTTCCAAACAACCCTTTCTAAAAGCACAACTACGATCAATCTCCCGGAGCTTTCTTCCGGTGTTTATTTAGTTAAACTGCAAACCGCGGATGGGCAATCTGTTGATAGGAGTATTGTGAGGAAGTAGTGAGCAAATGCTTCTCCGAAAGGGTCCTTCGGTCTGCGCAGCACACAATGATTCTCTTCATTATTGAATAAAAACGGGAGTGGATTATGCTGTTTTTTTGAAAAAAGCAAGAGTGCTCTGCCTATCCCTATTATAAGTATACTTGCAGCCGGTAACTATCTATGTTATTCCAAAAATCCTTAAGCTCCGACCTAAGGCTCTATCGCATCTTACTCCTGGTTGGGGGCATTGCCTATTTTGCTTTTTGGTTCATCCTGAAAAGTGTTGAGCCCGATGCCTTTGACCCCATCCTGGGCCGGGCGGCAGTTTCACTCATCATACTTCTTGTTCTTGCCCTGAGTTACAAGGTTGCCTTTTTTCGCGATTACATCGTTGTCTCTGCCTACTTTCTTTCCCACCTCCTCACCTACTATTACATTTTTCTGCTGGCAAACAATTATTATTCCTATACCTATTCCATCGGTTTTATGACCATCATGTTCGGTACGGCTGTAATTTTTAAAGATTCCAATTCCCTGCTCGCCTACCTGGCTATGAGCATTGCTGCGGTGGGACTGGGTTATGTTTTCGTGGAATATCCGGCCGTGCCGCCCCTCATGTACGTAAGTATCCTGAGCACAACCGCGATCATTTCATACTTAGCTATGAGCATTCGGTTTAATATTCAAAAAGAGCTGGATGCACAGAACAAGAACCTGCAACAGGTATATGCCGAAATCGACAAGCAGCGCAGGCTGGTTGAAATGAAGAACGTGGATATTACAGACAGCATTGTATATGCCAAAAAGATTCAGTTCTCTATCATTCCTGAAAAGGAAGGATTGAAGGATTTTATACGTGACTCCTTTATCTACTACCGGGTAAAGGATATTGTGAGCGGGGACTTCTATTGGTACCACAAGAAAGGGGACGAGCTGTATATTGCTGCTGTGGATTGTACGGGGCACGGAGTACCCGGAGCACTTGTTTCCATGATAGGGATCACGCTGCTAAAACAGACCATCGACCACCAGCATATTGTGGAACCGGGTGAGATCCTTTCCAATATGCAGAAGGAAATATACTCGTTCCTGCAGCGCGGGAGCAGCGATGGCATGGAGATCTCCCTCTGCTCCGTGAATCTTGAGAAAAAAAGGATTTCCTACGCAGGGGCTATGATGAAACTTATTATGGTACGCAATGGAATACTGACTGAAATAAAAGGAGATAGGCACTCGATCAGCAGAAATACTTCCTACGAAGCTGCCTTTACAAACCACACCATTAATTTTGAAGCCGGAGATACCTTCTACATTTTTACAGACGGATACTGCGATCAGTTTGGAGGAGAAAAACAGAAAAAGTTCATGTTCAAGCGGTTTGAAAAATTGCTCACCGAAATAAACCCCCTCACCATGCGTCAGCAGAAGTCCACCCTGGAGCAAACCTACAAAGGCTGGAAAGGAGAACTCGAGCAGGTAGATGACATCCTGATCATCGGATTCAAATTCTAGCCCTTTTGGTTCAAAGAATGGGGATAACATTCTTCTGAAAAACCCTTTGTTTTCACCCGATTTTTCTCATCTTTGAGCAGAAAACTTGGGGGCGCTTATCCCGATAATTATCGGGAGGCTGAGATGAAACCCTTAATACCTGATCAGGGTAATGCCTGCGAAGGGAAAGTGAATCTCTCTCCTTAAGTTTTCTTGGAAACGTCATTGCTTCGTACTGATCCTTTGATCAGTACGAAGCAATCTCACAAAAATGAATTTATTAGTTAATAACGAAGCAAGACAATTCTCCGGAAACAACCTTTCCGAGCTGGTTGAATCACTGAACCTGGTGAACACAAATGGAATTGCACTGGCGATCAATGAAAAAGTGGTGCCGAAAAACGAATGGGGCGGTTTTCAACTAAACGATAATGACAAGATACTGATCATCAAAGCTACACAGGGGGGATGAGCAAAAACAAAAACTGTTGTCCTGCTTCAACGAATGGAAAGGAGAGCTTGAGCAAATTGACGATGTATTGATTGTTGGAATAAAAATATAATACGAATAGCGAATTACAGCGAATAACTGCCATTCATTCGTAGATTCGAAAAGATTCGTTATCTGTACCTCAATAAAATAAAAATATGAAAAAGGAAGAAAAGCTGCCAACCGAAAAATCCATCACCACCACTCCATTCCCCGGATCAAAAAAGATCTATGTGAAAGGAAAGCTTCATAACATTGAAGTGGCCATGCGGGAGATCACCGTATCCAGCGGTGTTTCCAAAAAGAACCCGGCTGTTGCCCCCCTCTCTGGAGGAGAGGGGAAGGGGGAGAGGCTCGCTGTTTACGACACCTCCGGCCCCTATACCGATCCC
>JADLBA010000239.1 GCA_020848015.1 Crocinitomicaceae bacterium
AACCCTCTGAATACGGTTGGCTATAAAGAATTGTTCGAGTTTTTTGATGGAACAATATCGCGAAGAGTAGCTATAGAAAAAATAAAGCAGCACACCCGTAATTTTGCAAAGCGCCAACTGACTTGGTGGAGAAGGGATCAAGAGATCAACTGGATCGAAATGGACGGGCTACCCGACCCGTTGCTGCTAATAAAAAACATTATCGAAAGCCGCAATATGCAATAAATTCACAGAGTAAACGGCAAATCAGTGTAGCACTTTTTCTTCAAGAAACTCTTTCAGCGGATCCCAGTAAATACGTTTCCAGCCCTCGGTCAGCCAACCGCTGTGTTCTTCAGGAACACCTATATGGTTAAAATTGATCCGGGTGCCCGTTTCAGTTTTTTCCAGTTCAATATCCACGATAGTATAAAAACCTTCTTTGAAAGATTTGTGCGACCATGCCTGAACGATCTTTTTGTTCTTTCGGATGAACAGAAAATATCCGAATGATTCGTGGTCGGTAGTGTCGAACTTTCCTCCTATGGTAGCATCAATGGAGGCTTTCATGCCGGTAAACTTCGCGTGAAGTTTTTCGTCCACTAATGCATTGTAAACATCTGAAATTCCGGCTTCCAAGTCAATAACCTGGAAAATATTATCCGTCTTTAATTTCATGAAAACTTCCTTTTTGGTTTATTACCGGGTCTTTCCAAAAAATGGAAAAGATCCAATTGTGCCGTAAAATTAATCATTTGAATTGCAGATGATCAATCCTTCCCTCTTAAATAATTAACATATATTAATAAACAACGTGTTATATAGGGGATTATTGGAAGCCTGACCCGAATCCGGCACTTTGTTTAGTCAAACATTGAGCGGAGAGCCTGTCGGAGCCGACGGGTATATTGTTCTCTCAGCCATTCTAAGTAGCTTTCGGTACTCTTACTGATGCAGTAACTGTATTGTTTTACTCTGCTCTTTATGTCTGGTTCGAGTATCTTGAGTAATTCCAATGCTTCAAAATAATCGAGGGCGTTCTCCGCGATGATGGTTGTGTGCTGTTCAATAGATTTAGTGAGCACTTCTTTTGTCTTCAGCCCTTGGCGTAAGTACGACACATACTCTTCTTTCATGTCAAAACCGAGATTCATTGATCTCGCAAACTTCAATCGTACTTCTTCCGGCATTTCATACTTCATTTCTCTTTCCATCTGTTCGTCGGAAACTATGCTTTCTATGTAGGAATTGGGGTGCGCGAATATATCGTTCCAGTCAATGTAGCTTTCCCAAAGTCCGAACCGGCGGGAATTGTTACCCAGATCAATTACATTGAATGTAGATTTTCCAGAGATCAGTCGTGAGCCGCGACCGATCATCTGGTGATACAAGGTAAGGGATTTGGTAGCCCGGTTCAGAATAACCGTCTCAACTGTAGGCTCATCAAAACCTGTAGTGAGAATTGAAACCGAGGTGAGTATGGCATCCTGTTTCTGACGAAACCAATCTAATATCTCCTTTCTTTCCGTTTCGTTGTGGGTATTGTCGAGATGCTTAATTTCATAGCCGGCAGCGGTAAACATTGCGTGTACCTGCTTTGAGGTATTAATACCGTTATTGAATATGAGTGTTTTGGTGTTGATTGCTTTTTGCTCATAGGCATAGAGCAGCTTTTCCTGCATAAAGAAATTGCCGTACAACTTTTCGGAACTGCTGACTGTATAGTCGCCGTTGATTCCTACCTTTAATGAATGAAGGCTCACATCGTAGCTGTAGGTTGTAGCTTTTGAAAGAAATTTGCGCTCAATTAGCGAAGCAATGCTCTCTCCGATGATCAGTTCGTGATAGTTTTCGTTTAGTGGCAGCCGTACATTGCTGCTGAGGGGAGTAGCGGTAACACCGAGAATGATATTATTTTCAAACCATTTGAACAATTTGCGGAACGAGTTATAGTGTGCTTCGTCCACGATGATCAGACCAAGACGATCAAATTCAATTTTCTCGTCACGGAGCCTGTTATTCAGGGTTTCAACCATAGCCACAAAGCAGTCATACTCGTGTTCATCGGGAAGAGATTTTACCTTGGAGACGATGATTTTGTTTCTTACGTTGAACTCATCGAGCATCCTGCTGGTTTGAGAAAGCAGTTCCACACGGTGGGTAAGAATCAGCACTTTTTTACCGGTTTCGGCAATGTATCGCCGCGCAATTTCCGAAAAGATCACTGTCTTCCCACCGCCTGTAGGCAACTGAAAACATAGGTTGTACCTCTCAGGAAATTTGCGGATGCGGTCGAAAATTTTTCCAAGCGCATCTTCTTGGTAGTCATATAACTTTTTTCCTTCCTTGAAATCAGACAGCCCGGTAGGTTCGATGGTCATGCTTGAACAGGATAAAAACGGGCAAAGGTAGCCTATTTTTTTAGCCTTTTCGTCAGTATCGAGTGGTTGGGTTATCAACAATAATGATGGAGAAATTTCACTCCAGTTCCTTCTATTGGCTCCACGCAGAGAAATTCAGAGTTCGCAAGTCCGCTCTTGTATATGCCAGCACTTTTTACGAAACTACTTTTTATCTGAAGATTCGGGAACATAGATAATTTCGCCCCCTTTTATCTTATACATTGTCCCCATCAGTTCTCCCTCGCCGCTGCCTTGTTCATTGGTCATTTTATATTTTTCAATCTTCTGCCCTTTTCGCTGAATCACCTCCATGTTGGGGTGGCCCGGATTTTTTACAAGGGTAACATCTTCCGGAGAAAGCAATTCTGGTAAACCATAGTAGGTAGTAATTGACAGCATAAGCCCGACAGAAAAAACAATCATGAGGTCAACGAGATTGGCGACACCACTCAGCGGATCTTCATCAAAGTCGAAATCACGCAATCCGGATTTGCCAAACCTTAGCAGCTTTGATCTTCCATTCCAATTATCGAGCATACTCATTCTCTGAAAATTAATTCGTAAACATATTTTATATCACTTATATCCTGCGCATACCACTTTTTTCTTACCTGTGTGATGATGTAGGATATTCCACCGATGAGCAATCCAACGACAGTTGTTGTAAAAGCAACAGTCATTTGCTCTGCCAGTTCATTGATGTTACCGCTTGATAAAGCTATCAATGCGGGGCCAAGCGGAATCAACGCTCCCATCAATCCAAGCATTGGGCCTATCTTTATTCCCATTGAACATTTTATCAGTATTCCTGCACTGTAGGATTCAATATCGTCAATAAGCTTTGCCCAACTAAGCGGGTCTTTTCTTATTTTATCTGTCCGGGATAGAAAACGTTTGGTGATGCCATCTGATTTATCGGCAATGAATAAGTCTTCAATAAGGTTTTCTGTATTGTTTTCACTTTTATCAATTAGTGTATTTATATAATTCCGAAATTCCTTATTTCTTCTTCTTTTCAGGAATTCTGCAAAAAAACCGCCGCATATAAGGATCGTCCAGCACAACAACAATAAGAGACTCACTATAACAGGAATCAGCAGCAGACTAGATATTTCGAAAAGAAACCGGGCTAAAAAATCCTCCATAATTAAAATTTAACTTTGATACCTACGACAAAATTAATTCCCGGAGCATCCAGTCGGCTGTCCTTCACTCGGTATTTCAGATTGGAAAAGTTTTCTATTGAAAAGGATAGCAGGGTATTTTCATTGATAGCATAACCGCTTCTCATTGTATATACCACGTATTCCGGCACATAAGGAAGTATTCCAGCTTGTGAGTTCTGAGGATTTATCCAGAGAGATTGATCCGTTTTCTTCTGAGCATCCGGTATTTTACGGAATTTATCCGCCAGAAATGCGGATACATAACACCAGTATCTTTTTCCTTCCGGGTTTTCAAAGCCAATTGTTACTATACCGGATGTAGGGGAAAGTTTACTCAAGGGCTGCTTATTCGTTTCATCAAAGCCATCCATTATATTAAAGCCACCTGAAACAAACCAACCGGGATTCAAGGTGGGAAATAATATATTCCATTTCATCTTTGCTTCTACTTCCAATCCTGTCACCCATCCTTTTGCGCTGTTTTTTTTCTGTGTTACATTTTCGCCGACATCACGAATGCCGTTTTTGTTCCAGTCAAACCAGTCCTGCCCCATATATGTCCCCGGCATATTGGTAACGAAGTTCTGTAATGTCGTGTAATAAGCATTTATTGCAAACCGGAATTTCTTTTGAATTGTCTTTAGGCCCAGTTCATAAGTGGTCGCAGTTTCGGGAGTAAGGTGGATACTGGGAACCGATACAGAGAGGCTGGACTTGCTTACGCCAAGATCAGGTCTTGGCTGACGAAATCCTCTTGAAACATTGGCGGTCAGGTTGAGATAATGGGGGAGATGATAAAGAAGACCTATACCACCGCTAAAAGCACTTGCAGTGGGCGAGATATTAAAGTCGTTCATAGTAAACCCTGACGGGACTGTGAACAATGAGTCGGGTCTCGATTTGAACACATAATAATCATAACGAAAAGCGGGAATCACAACAAATCTGGCCGAGACATTCCATTCATCCTGAACATAGACAGCAGCATCTGACCAATTAGCATCTGGCGCTGTTTTTCCCCATGTTGCCGCAGAATCCTTACTTAGTCTGGTTACGTAGTTATCAACGCCGTAATGTAACCCGTATAAGAGATAATTTGACGCTCCTATTTGTTTTCTCCACCGGAGATCGCCCGCAATGCTTTTTGTGGTGGGAACATAAATATAATTATTGCTGCCATTGTAATTTATGAGGGAATCTTTTTTATACTGAAGATAGATTCCCGCAGTAAAATCATCCCATAAAAAATTCCGGGCAGTTGTTTTGTATGATGCTGATAATCCGCTGCGATGATTATATGTTATTTCATTGGGAAAATAATAACGGTGATATTTATCGAGCTTCAGATTCTGATAAGCTACCTGAATAAAATGTTCATCCGCAAGCTTGAATTCTGATTTGAAGTCAATGTTGTACCGTGTTCCACTGCTTGGGCTGAGCTTCTCTTGAAAACCTCCACCCACCGTAACATCATTTACATTGTGGTAAGACCCGCCTGCGAGGAAACGAACTCGTGAAGTACTGCCTCCGATTTCAACTCTTACATTGCTTCCCATATCAACGCTGCTGTTGAGGCTCTGAATAGTCCCGTTTAATCTGAAGCTGCCATCCGTATAAGGAGTTGGATCTTTTGTAATAATATTTATAACTCCGCCAATCGCATTTGTACCATACAGGACTGAGGAGGGGCCTCTGATAACTTCAATTTGTTGTACAGAAAGGGGATCAATTTTGCCCAATATCTGGCTACCCGCCGGCCCGCCTTCTCCCGCAAGTGTACTCAAAGAGTTATTATCTATCAGTGAATTGACATAGTAACCTGCAAAACCTCTAATTTGGGGATCACTTGCCAGCGCTGTTCCTTCTTTTTTCACCCATATACCCGCCCTGTCACTCAAGGCATCAATAATGGAAACAGAACCGTTTTTTTCTTCCAGTTCTTTTGCATTGACGAGCGTAATGGCTTTTGGAATATCACTTACGGCGCGTGAGGTTTGGGTTCCAGTTACTACCACTTGACCAAGTTGAATGTTATCTACATCAAGACTCACGTTGATCTCTGACTGGTTGATGATTGTAATTTCCTTGTTTACGTATCCGATTAAACTGAACACCAATACATCTTTATCCTGTGGAACTACAATGGAGAAGTTGCCTTTGGAGTCTGTGCTCGCACCAGTTGTTGTACCCTTCACTCTTATCACCACTCCAGCCAATCTTTCTTTACTATCCGATCCGGTCACAGTACCTTTTACTGTGCTTTGTGCAATCATGCACTCCATTGTCGTGCTTATTATCAGTAGCATGATTATGATCTTTTGGGAGTTCATTCTTTGAACGATAATTGTTTTAGTTAATAGATATGTAATTTGTGTAATAGCCTGTTGCGACCACCTAATTCTTATTTTTCTCTTTTCGTGGTGAGCCGGTTCGTTTCCTGTAACCATAGAAAAACAGAACTGCAAGCACCAGCGATAAAACAATAGAAGTAAAGGGTATTACCGGAAATTTTTTTTCCGGAGGTTTTTCCTGCTGCATTTTTTGCCCCTTTACAGCGCCTGCGGCCATCATTTTGTTATAGTCGTACAGAAGGTCTTTTTTTCCCAGTTTGTTGAGCTGATCCTGTATATGCTGATCAAATTTTTCATTTCCCCCTGTATAAAGCCCTCCGTTATATCCAAACCTCACAACACTGCTTGCATACGCTTCTACCATTTGCTGCAGTCTTTCTTCTGACGGATGCCAGTATCCTTTTCTGACTGATTCTAACATCGGGGAAAGCAATTGCTGGAAGGCGTACGGATTATTTTCATCAAACCATTCCTGCATATTCAGATGGAGTGTGTCGTCAAGATAAACTTCCGAAAGCTGCTCCCATACAGCCTCTGATATAAGACCTTCATTCACTGCTTCCCATTGAAAAAGATTATCAGGCACCTGCATGAGTTGAGTACCTCCTATGTAGCCTTCCTTCATCTGCCCCTCTATCCAGGTTTTATTAAGTGCCGTTGCAAGCAGCTCGGCATTGAGTTCTTCTTTTAGTGTTACTACACCCGGTAATTTTTTATTCCGTATGTCTTGTATGATTACGTCAGGAGTTTTGCCACCGGTCATCTTTATGGCCATAGCCAGTCCTCCCGTTTGCTCAGGATAATGATGATTGGTGAGCGGGCCATAAAGGTTATTTCCCCAGGTAGATATTACGAGTTCGCGTTCCTGGATAGCGAGATTGTATAGCTCCTGGTTTTTATCACCCCAACTATCTTTTCCGTAGGTATGTGTGCGCATCGTGTTCCATACTTTAAGAATATCCTCCCGGTTGTCCCATGTACCACTTCGTGGTAACAGCATAAAGAGACGACCTCCTCCTTCACCGGCTTTGGTGCCGAATATTCTCACTCCGGCCAGTTTTTTAGCCTCTTCTTCAGTAGCTCCATTACTCAGCAGACCATTCTGAATTTCGTTGTAGGTGATACGGAGATTGTTATCTGGTTCATCAATAGCGATTGCCATACTCACTGCCTCATCCATTAAGTTTACGAGGTAGGGGAAGTCCTTAAGAAAAATACCATTTATGCTGATAAACGGATCAATGCGCGGATGATTTAGTTCATTGCGTGGAATAACTTCAAGGCCAGTGATTTTTCCACCTGCGTTCCATATTGGTCGGATGCCGATGAGATAGAATACCTCTGCTTCCATCACACCCATATCTGTAAAAGTTTCCATACCTGTTTCTGAAAAAGCGACTCGCTTTGGAAAGTCTCCGTGTTCTCTCCTATAATTTTCAAGTGTGCTGTCAAGCAAAGCCACTGCAACTTTCCAAGCTTGTTTGCTGGGAATTTCTTTTAGGCTGACTCCATACATATTTCTGCCGGTGGGCAATACGTCAGGGTTGGTCAGCGAAGTTCCACCGGGGCCGGGAGAAACATATTTTCCATTCAGCACACCAATAAAATTATCTTCTTCAGTTCTTCCTACATTCTGGAGATTCTTCCACCAAAGTTCTGCTAATGGGATTTCTTCTTTCAAAGCGGATTTGACGACGGTAATATTTTTACCGAGTATTTTCGATATCTCATCATCGGAATATTTTGATTGCAATAAATACTCTATCAACCGGATCACTTTATCCGATTTGGCCGCATCCATCAGGTCTTTCCCTGCGATTCCGAAATCTTGTAACTTCTCAATGAACTGAGTGTTTTGCTGAAGCATAAAAGCGATGAGCGGAATGCTTCTTTCGTCCGGCACATTTTGTCCGAAAATATGCATTGCGTTGGGAGAATTTTGTGTTTTGGCGTAGGCGATAAATCTTTGCAAGCCCGCAATGTTCTCATCGGATAATAAATTATTCTTTTCAATGATGATTCCGATTTTTTCAGGTAATCTCTGCTGCAAAGCCTCCTCTGTTATGGTCTTTCGGTATTCTGCTTTCAGTATATTATCGGATCTGATTTGAGTGAACTGGTATATTTGAGATTCGAGATTTGATAATTCAGTCGAGAATTCCGTAGGCAGTGGTGGCCCGACGAAGTGATCGAGCAGAACGGCATTCGTCCTGCGTTTTGCAATAATGCCAATGCCGATATTTTCAATAGGCCAGATATAGATATGCGGCATTGTACCGATTACTATATCAGGATAGTCATCTTTGGAAAGAAAGATTTCTTTTCCCGGAAGGAATACTTCATCTCCGAAAGCACCATAATGCACCAGCGCATCCGCTTTGAATTCTTCCTGAAGCCAGAAGTAAAATGCAAGAAAGTTATGAGATGGCGGCACTTTCCTCGACTGCATCACCTGCTTGAACTGTTTGATTCCTATATCGGGTTGCGGTGCGAGAATTATATTTCCCATCTGTATGGCGGGCAATAGGATGTATTCTTTTCCGTCTTTTTTATAAATGGATAGCTTACCTGGTATTTCCCCATGTAAATCAATCACTTCTTTCCTGGATTTTTCCGACACTTTTGTGTTAAACCATTCGCGGTATTTTTCAATAGGAATTAAAATAGGGGAGGCAGATTTCACAAAATTGTCCATCTCATTACCTAACCATTCAGGAATATTCCTTCCTTTTTCACGTAACAAGTTTTCCAAGTCTTTTTCTGTGGGAGGTAATGATCCGACCGAGTATCCTTGCTGCTGAAGTATATTAAGCGACTGGTAAATACTTTTCGGGACATTGATGTATCGGTTCATTTCCTCGCCAGGCCGCCCTATATCAGCTTTTCCGAGATATTTGTGAAAATACACAAGGGCGACCTTTTTATCCTTGTTGGGAAGAGTCTGTAGCCGAAGCCAGTTTTTTACGCGTTGTGCGAATCTCTCTACCCGTTCCTGAATGGGTTTATTATAGATATATCCCTGTTCCGAAACACTCTGGGCACCTACAATATGTGGTTCTATGATGCCATAATATTCATGCCTGGCGAGACCCGAGTAATTGTTCCAACTGCCGGCTCTTACATCATTTTCCCACTGCTCAATGGTGACTCTTCCCAACAAGCCACCACAGAACAGGTAAGGAATTCCCATCTCTTCAAGAAAGGCAGACTTTTTTTCATTTTTCTCATTTACGGTGCGAAAGTCTAACCGGGCTCTGCTTTCTAGCGTTTGATCTTCTTCCGGGGTTCTTTCGGGTCCCGAGTGATGCTGTAGCATCATCAGGGAGGGTTTAGCTGCCCTGATAAGGCTCTGCAAGTGGTCAGCATCGCCGAAAACAGATACTACGTTGATCTGATTCTTTTCCATTTCCCTAATAACAGCATCATACACCCTTCCGTCGTGAAAAACGATATAATTCACTTCAACGATCATTGCAACAAAAGGAGCATCAGGCGTATAGTTTTTCTGCTTTTTATACCAGGCGCGATAACTGTCCCAGTCAGGGAAAAAATCTTTGGAGTCAGGATGGTATATTCCAAATGATGATATTTCAACAGGAGGTTGTATTTCACCTTTTCCCCCAGCATACTTTACATTGCAGTATTCCAGCATTCTTTTCAGATTTTCCTCGCTCGTATTGAGCCAGTACCTGTTCAACACCCTATCCACACTCATCACACCGGAATTGAGCAATTCTGTATGTGATCCTCTGTAATCCACCTCTACTACGTTAAGTTCAGGTCTTTTTTGCTTTGCCTCCTCAAGTATCCTGTTGAGGATGCGTCCTTCTATTTCATTGATCTGAAGTATTAAAACGAGACTGTATTTTTCAAATGATATTTCAGAGTAATGTTTTTCAAGATTTTCAGATGACATATTGTCGTTTATCTGGTATTGATCGAGATGAATACCACTGTCTTCGCTTATCTTTTCCAACAGAGGATACGCTCTGTCCCATAAGCCGATGAATAGTATTTTGCTGTCGGGATAAATGATCTTTTTTCCTGTTGATTCCTTTTTATTACAGGAAGAAATACCAATTGTTATCAATACCAAAATCACTGAAAGTCTGAAGAATCTTTTGCGGAACATTCGAAAAGAGAGTTTGGTTAATTGATAGGAATTATTTTGAGATCATCGAAATAGGTGCAAGCATCTGATTTTGTCCAAAGCCCTATTTTTCCTGGATCGGTGAAGGAAGAGTCCTGCACCTTGAACATTTCCCGGCCATCAAAAAACGCAGTGAACAAATTTCCTTCTACCTTAACTCCTATTGTGTGCCAGTCGGCTCCTGTATAGTCAACCTCCACACCGTACGTTCTTCCAATGTTCACCAATGGAAGATCAATGCGTTCACCATTTTCCATTTTAAACAGCACTAAATCATTTTCCAGCGGATTGGCTCTAAGTATATAATGGTTGCTTTCATTTTTATACCTCCACACAATGCCCCCTCCCTGATCAAAAATACCTTTTGTTGCACACATCTTAACCGATAGTTCCATATCGGTTACTTCCAGTTTATCATACACCGCTATATTGAAATGATTATCCGGATTAATGTTTTGCAACTGTGCAAATACGTTATTTCCATTATCGCTGATCACATTCCAGTTTGTTGCTCCCTCTCCGTAAAAGTGAGCAGACCAATCAGAAGCTATTGTGTTGATGTCCGAATTTTCAAAATCAAAAGAAACTATTTTCCCGGTCTTGTGATGACACGAAGACATCATCAAAACGCAAAAAAATAACCTGAGCATAGTTGCCTGTGTTATAAAAGTATATTTTAATTGTATTTTTTCTCCTTATCTATGAATGTTTAAAAATTTACCAAACGGTTTAAGGGATATTTCGACCAGACTTCATTAAAATTCCTTCTTAAAGCGAAAATTGCAATAAGAAAAAACCTTGACTTGTATGGTCGAAAATTCCCTTAACTCACAGTTATAAAAATTCAGGTAATTTCTAAAACACCCATTGTTATTACTTAGACACCTCAGAGGATAAAATCTTTAATGGCTTGAAAAAAAAAGTTATATTTTCCTAATATACCCGGCTCTATTACAACTGTTATAGTGCCAGCTTGAATTTTAAACAGGTTCTTTATTATGTGATTGAAAAATCAAACTGCTACAAGATATTCTATCTGTCTTACTTTTGAGAGGCTAAATCATCATCGTCGATGGATAATTTACATTGTCATAAGAAATTTGGCTTGATCTACATCCGGATGCTGATGCAACCGCCCCGGATCAAATTTTTTGTGATCAGTTTTTTTTCGATTTTAGTCTTTGGCGGTTGTGGTGATAGACCAAATGAAGTGGTGGTATATAATACCGTTGATCATTTATTTTCGGAGCCTGTGTTGCGCGACTTTGAAAGGGAAACGGGAATAAAAGTAAGAGCCGTTTTTGACACAGAAGAAACAAAGTCAACCGGGATACTCAATCGCATCATAGCAGAGTCTGATAATCCACGTTGTGATGTTTTCTGGAGCGGAGATCCTTTACGTACGCAAGTGCTGAAGAGCCGTTCATTGCTTGAAGTTTACAGATCACCTGTCAGTGCGGACATTGCTGAAAATTTTATTGACCCTGACGGGCAATGGATTGGATTTTCTTCAAGAGCGAGAGTACTCATTTATAACAAAAATCTGGTAAATGAGGAGCCCATTCCGCACTCTATTTTTGATCTGACAAAAGAGCAATTTCGCGGCAAGGTTGCGATGGCAAATCCGCTCTTTGGCACCACTACTTTTCATATAGCGGCACTATTCAGTGTATTGGGAGAAGAGTCCGGCAGAGCGTTCATGCAGCAGTTGAAAGCCAACGACATTGTTATTGCCACCAGTAACGGTGATGTGAAGAGACGTGTATCAGAAGGCTCCATACCTTTTGGACTTACCGATACCGACGATGCGTTCACTGCGCTGCAGAACGGTAATCCTATCGGTGTTGTATATCTCGATCAGGATAGCTTGGGTACGCTCATCATACCCAACACTGTAAGCCTTATAAAAGGATCGCCTAATGCGGGCAACGGAAAGAGATTGATTGATTTCCTTTTGTCGAAAGAAACCGAAACAAAATTAGCCGTGTCCTGTGCGCAGATGCCATTGCATTCGGGGGTAAAAACTCCTGACCATATTCCATCTGTTCTGGGAATAAAGGCAATGAACATAAATTATGCTGATGTTTCGGCCTTGCATGAAACGATTCAACCATTTCTGAAGCAATGGGTAGAAAACCCCTGAAATACCGGTTTTTATTCAGCATCATAGCGTTGATCTTCCTTGTTTTGGTTGTAGTTCCTGTTGTTTTCGTTTTTATCAGTTCTTTCACTGAAAACGAGGCGTTCAGCCTGAAGCATTATCAGGAGACATACCATTCCGGTACTTTTAAGTTGCTCCTGAAGAGTTGTCTGCTGGCTGCTTCTGTGAGTATTGCAGCCGTTTTTACGGGCAGTTTTTTTGGGTATTTGTTAAGCCGCACCAATATCCCTATTCCCGGTTTTTTGAAACTTCTGCTGCTGTTGCCTCTCTTTGTATCGCCTTATTATCTCGCCGTAGCTATCCGCAATATTGCTCTTCTCGCTGATAAGCCAACTTCTCTATTCAAAAATTTGGGAGCAGTAGCTGTGGTTTTGTATGTGGGTTTAATGCCGGTAGCGCTGATGATCATGTCGGCTTCATTTGCTGCTGTCAACTCGCGGCTGGAAGAGGCAGGGCTGCTTGTAACAGGACGGCTGAGGGCTATATGGTCAGTTATTTTCCCGCTGGTGAGACCCGCTATTGTTTCATCTTTTATTCTTATTTTTATTAT
>JADLBA010000240.1 GCA_020848015.1 Crocinitomicaceae bacterium
ATACCTTCATTACCGTAGGATACGACGATGAATTTATCAAAAATGCAATGGGTGGAAAGATGATGAATCTTACAGTTACAGCTACCGGAGGCAACAACTGGAAGTCGTCATTTGAAGGAAAGGTAGTAGCTCACCTTTGCGCTAATCTGGTGGGGGAAGATGTGGTACTGAATGTATTTACCGCCCAGGGAAAAGTTTTTGTGGTGCATGAAGGGATCACCGTCCTCGACCTGAAATCAGGAAAAGTACTTTGGACTACCACCTTTGATTATACTGATACCGATATTGGCTTAAAGGCCAAGCAGGAAATCGGCAGGACTGCCTGGCCTGCGGTAGCTGCTGACGGTGTTTATATCTGCGATCTGACTAAGGGTGAAAAGAGCATCAAAAAACTCGACTTGAATACTGGGGCAGTAATTTGGACAGGAGCCAAGTTGAGCAAGAATGATATTATTTCAGCAATTGCTGTGGAAGGTGGCAACCTGATTGTTAAATACGGAGGTCAGATCATGAAGGAGACCTACTTTGGCGGTTCTGAAAACGTGCCCGAAACCTGGAGAGTGTTTTATGAATATGAAGGAAGCACTTCCATCAAAGCGTTCGATACAGGTACTGGAGCAGAAAAATGGTCCACTGAAAAGTGGGATAATGGAGATAACTTCAAAAAAGCGCAGTGCAATATTCTCACGGAAAACGGCAAGGTGTTTATTTGCAGCGATAAGTTCTTTTACTCAGTGGATGCTACCAGTGGAAAAGTAGAAATCAAATCAGAATATGGTGCAAAAGAAACCGGGCCGGCGCAATACCTCTACGTATTTGATGGTCATTACATGATCGAGGGAGAAAAAGGGCTTGCGGCACTGACGCTTGATGGAAAACCAATGTACGCAGTAAATACCGGAAAGTGTCTGCTGACGGAGGTGAAGGGCGATGCTTTTATTGTCTGGATCGGTAAATCCGACGATGACAGGAAAGAGTTTATCCGTATGGATCCCTCCACTGGAAAAATTTTCGGAATGCTCGAAGGGTGTTACCGCCCACGCTGGGATACCACCGGCAATACTTTTGTGCGTTTTGATGGAAGCAAGGTGCTGAAGTACAAGACGAATTAATACCGGAGATACTTTTTGATCAAGAGGCCACCCTATGTTGAGCGGCCTTTTTTTTGAGGATGATTATCTGATATTTCAAATTGATAGAATAAAACAATTTTTTGCGGGCACCTTTAGTAACTTTATCCTTCTTAACCAAAAACACGGCTTATGAAAAATCTTTTTCTCTTTGTTATTATTATCGCGTCATCTTTATTCTCACATGGACAGGTAGCCATTGATCAGCCGGTAAGCATCAATGATTCTGGCAACCTTCCTTCGGCAGATGCCGGGTTAGACATTACTTTTTCCGATAAAGGGCTTCTGTTGCCGAGAGTAGCACTTACCTCTACTTCGAGTCCTTCTCCATTGAGTGCCCATACTGCCGGAATGATAGTTTATAATACGGCCACTGACGGAGATGTTATTCCTGGATTATATATAAATACCGGCTCTGCGTGGGTTTCCTTAGTTCCTTCGGGAGGAGGTTTTGATCCTCAGCCAAGCGATTATGGATTCACACAATCGTCCAATGGTATCTGGTATAAGATAATATGGTCTTGGGGATCAAATACCGTTTTGGGAATATCTGGACAGTATTCCTCACACAGTGCTATTGAAGCGGGTCTTTGGAGACTTGCTACTCAAACGGAAGTCAATAATTTGAGAATTGCAGGAGTGCTTCCCACCGGCTTTCAGGGATGGAGTGGCGATGGTTATCCCGGCCAGGAAGCGGGATACCAGTATTACTATCAGGTCAATAGTGGTTCAGTAACCTGGCATCAGTCTGACTGGGGAAATAATGGCTACCAAAAGGCTATAATTGTTTGGAGATAACGTAAACAAAATTTTTCACTGGGAATTATATATTGCGCGGATATTCTATCCAATAGGAGGAGTGAAGTGCCGTGGGATCTCAGATTTTTTTTACGGCATCAATCATCTCAGCGATCAGGTCCTCATCATTCCGCGCCCAGAAAATATCCTCATCATCGCCGGCCCATTCATTCAAGGTGTAAAATGTAAAAAAATGAATGCCGTTTAATATCTCGTGGATCAGCTTTCGCTCGTTGGAATTTTTGATGATTTTTTGTGTAAAGCAGATAATTTCTGACTGGATGTTAGAAGTCGAATAGATACATTTTAATTTCTTCAAGTCTTCTAACAGCAGTTCTATTCGCGTATTGGCATTGGCTCTATGGTGATAAAAAATTACAAATTTATTTTTCCCCTTTCGTCGCAGAAGTTCAGCCAACCGCTCCTTCATTTTCAGTCGCACACTTTCTGATCGAATAACATCATGGTGGGTGAACTCAAATCCATTCGTATGCAATTCATGATAAGAATTTTGCAATGCCATATATTTCTTCAACCGTGAGACCTCTTTTCCTTCCAGAAATTCGTGACGGAGAAAAGATGGGTTGAGCAGGTCTTTATACTGATCCTTTTCAAGTTGCAGTATATATTCGACATTCGATCTTCCGTGGGAAAAGGGGGTGGTAAGTAATTTCAGTTTATGCCGGTCGAGTATATTGTCGGGCAGACAATTTTCGCCAAATGACACATAGAGAGTTTTGCCCGAAGCGAGCGCGATCCTTCTCTTCACCTTAAAAATTGCCGTCTTAACTTTATTCTTGATTTTTCCAATCATACTATTGCAAAACACTACTTGTAAAGAAATGTGCTATTCCGGAATATCAACGGAGGATGGTAACGTGTCCTTTCAGTCTGTGCCACTCTGAAAGCACTCCTTCGGGCTGGATAAGACGGTACCGGATGAACCAGTTGTAAATACCGTCTTCAACATAATGGACTCCGTTGCGATACGATCCATTCCAGCCTTTTTTGAAATCATCTGTAAAAAATACTTTGTCTCCCCATCGGTTATATATAGTCATTTCAAATTCGAGAATATTTTCGCCGTAGGCGACAAAATAATCATTGATACCATCTCCATTCGGCGTAAATGCTGAGGGGACAAAAATGCTGGATTCACAGATATTGGTAACATTGACAAAATCAGTAGCCATACATCCTTCCGGAGAAGTGACATTTACAGTATAAAAGCCATCAACACTTATCACTATTGTCTGTGAAGTTTCACCGGTACTCCATTCGTAGGTTGATCCCTGATTGCCGGCATCGAGTTCTATTGTGGCTCCCTCACACAGATTGACCTGATGATAAAAGCCTATGACGGGAAGAGGATCAAAAATTACTTCTGTACTGTCAGTGCCTATGCATTGATTACTACCATAGACATCTAACCAGTAGGTTCCCGATTGGGTTACAGAAGTCTGTTGCCCTGTATCACCGTTGCTCCAGAAATAATTTCCAGGGCTCCCGCTATTAGAGAGTAAAATAGGGGTTCCCTGACAGGCAGTATAGAGATCACCAATATTCACTTGTGGTATCGGGTGCACGACTAGGTTCAGAGTAATGATTGAGTCACATCCGCCTTCGGAAAGAAAGGATGCGGAATAGCTTCCACTTTCACTATATGAAGAGCCGTTGAATAGGTAGGTTTCTCCTTCGCAAATATCTTCTGTAATAATATTACTATATGGTGGAGTAACTATTAGATTGAGAGTAACGATGGAGTCGCATCCGGCAGCGCTGGTAAAGGTACTTTCATAAACTCCACTATTGGTGTAGCTATTGCTGCCAAAACTGTAGCTCATTCCTTCGCAGATTGTTTCATTGATGGTATTGGTGAGAAAAGGAACCACATCGAGGTGAAGAGTAACAATACTGTCGCAGCCGGCTCCTGTTTGAAATGCGGCGGTGTAGGTGCCCGAAGATGTGTAGTTATTTCCTCCAAAGGAGTAGGATTGACCAAGGCAAATCTCATCTTCAAATGAACTGGAGGCCGCGGGCAATACGGCTATTTCGAGTGTATGGGGTGCCCCTGGGCAGCCATTCAGGGTAGGAGTGATTGTATAGGTGGCAGTTCCTTCTGAATTGCCGGTGGTAGTTAGTACCTGGCTGATACTACTGCCCGAACCATTAGAAGCCCCCGACGTTCCAGACTGAATCATAGTCCAAGTAAAAGTAGCACCTGCCGGCGAGGAACTAATATTAACAGCAGTGTTTTCGCCGCTACAGATAACGGGAGAAGACGGTGAGGTGATAACAGTTATCTGGGGAGTGTCGTAAGTAACAGTAACAATCCAAGTATTGGCGACCAGATTTTGGTAGTTCATTACACAGCCATATTGGTTGAGCGAAGGGGGACCGTTTAGCATCGGGAAAAAATCCTGGTATCCCTGCCAGAAAAATGTGAGGTTCGTTCCCCCAGGATAACAACCATTTGCAATGTTCAGATTTTGAATGTTGTAGGGAACGGTCTGCGGGCTTTGACTGTTTCCAAACCCAAACTGCTGAGTGCTCCAATTACCGCCGTAACCAATGCGGGAATGTTGTTCTTGGCCGGCGGCCCAGGCGGTATTTGTGCCCCAGGCATCAGTGAACTGATCAATATAGCCATGAGCCAGAATTGAGTATTGGCTTGAAGCGCCGGTAACCATATAATTCAGGCCTGGGGGCAGGGTGACATTCAATGTAGCCTGACAGGTAGAAGAGAACTGAGTAAACATATCCATCACTCCAAAGGAATTAGTATATGTATTAGAAACCGTGGGATCAATGGTAACAGGATAAACAATATCACTGTTGCAGAGCCATTCTGTGGGAACGAACAAACTAACTTTGTAACCATTGATTGTCTTGTTGACAAGGTATGAACCTGTCATTGCATGGTTCCCATCGAATGATTTCCCGGAGTCTTTTCGGACAAAAGAATCGTAAAAAAGGGGAGGTGAAATATCGGCAAGTTTTATTTCATGTTCATTGACAATTGCAAGATTCCCTTTCCAGCCATACTCCGTCATGGTGCCATTATTTAAAATTAGATTCCATGACGGAGGGAGTGCGAATTCATCAGAAAAACAAAGAAATTTTGCACCATCAGGGAGGTCAGGTTTTGAATGAAGAATATAATCTGTGCGCAGATCCCAGTAACGCAGTTGTTGAAGTCTGTCAATTCCGGGAAAAAAATTATTCAAAATCAAATGATTTTTGCCCATTTGGGAAATCATCGCAGCATGGTCTGGATATACCTTTTGCAACACATCTCCATTTTCAT
>JADLBA010000241.1 GCA_020848015.1 Crocinitomicaceae bacterium
ATTTGAATAATTGTGTTTATCAAATACCAAAACTATTTCCAACACCGAATTTAAATAATATAGTAATTTGTGTTTCAGGTGTTGGCGTTACAAAAGATTTCAGCACTATTATTTCAGATACATTGCCCGATTTGGAATTAATCGGAAAAAGCCAATGTTTCCCCCTCTACTACTACGAAGAAAACAAGGCCACACAAAAAAGCTTGTTTGATACCGATGATGCTTCGGGGAAATACATCCGTAGAGATGCCCTCAGTGATTTTATTTTAGAAAGAGCCAAAACCCAATATGGCAAGGCCGTGACCAAAGAAGAAATTTTTTATTATGTATATGGCTTTTTGCACAGCAAGGAATACCGAGAAACCTTTGCCAATGATTTAAAGAAGATGCTGCCTCGTTTGCCCTTGGTAGAAAACGTAAAAGATTTTTGGGCATTCAGCAAAGCTGGTCGCCAATTGGCAGAACTGCATTTGAATTATGAAACGGTTGCACCAATGCCGGAAGTAACCGTTAGCGGTGATCCTTCGGCAGGCTCAGGACAAGCTGATGGCAAAACCTACACCGTGGAGCAAATGCGTTTCCCGAAAGGGCAAAAAGGAAAAGACAAACCCGACACGATTCATTACAACAATAAAATCACCATCAGCAACATTCCTGCAAAGGCATACCAATATGTTGTTAATGGTAAAAGTGCCATTGAATGGATTATGGAACGCTATGCCAAAAGTACCCACAAAGAAAGCGGCATCACCAACAACCCGAACGATTGGGCAGAGGAAGCAGGCAATCCGAGATACATTCTGGATTTGTTGTTGAGCATCATCAATGTAAGTGTACAAACGGTGGATATTGTAAACAGTTTACCTAAAGTAGATTTTGGAGCAGCATCAACAGAAAGCAAAGTCGTGAAATTATATCCGAATCAAAATGATTCTGAACTAAGCATTGCAGCAGAACCTGAACAATAAGTTAACGCTTAAAAATAGTTGAGATGAATTACGACATAAAAATACGAGGGGATAAAAATGATAACGGCATGCTGGAGTTTGACCGTTTGAATTTAATTACCCAAAGCACAAAAGAAATTGCTACCAAGGCATTGATGCTTAAAATCAGAGGCTTTAGTGATATAAAGCCCGACAATAAATTGAAGCAGGCATTAGCCATTAGATTGCAAAGCCTACAAGGAAGCAAAACTGAAGGCACTTCAATGCTTTTAGACTGTGACAACTTTGAAAAAACAATTAAGAATCTTCAATTGAACCTGTTTAAACCAACGGAAGATTTATTGAAGCTAACGCCAATGGCATTGGTAATTCAAACTTTCCGTTCTGCCTTATTAGAAGATGAGGACAAAGACAATTTGGATAAACCGCTTTTAAAAACATTGCTGAAGTTCAAAAAGAATTTCATCAGCGACAATGAGGTGTTTTTCTTCTCAAACCGACAATCAATTCCTGAAATTGAAATAACTAAAAACGATTTCAAGAAAATAGAATACTTAGACGACAGCATCCCGGAACCAAAGAAAATAATAATCAACGGACAACTGGACGAAATGAAAGTTTCCAAGAACAAACTGGGCTTGGTTACTCAGGATGGCTTTGTAAATATTTTCGCCAACGACAATACCATCATTCAAGGTATTGTTGACTACATGGGGAAAGACGTTACCATTTCAGGAATGGCTCACTTCAAACCAAACGGACAATTAAGCTACATCGAAATACAGGAATATTTTGAACCAGGGCAAAAGGACAGCTTTTATTCGAGAAAGCCTGTATCAATGAATATAGAACAACAATTATTATTTCAAATTAAACAAGGAAAGAAACACAATCCACTATCAGCCATTACAGGTAAATGGCCCGGAGATGAAAGTTTTGATGACCTTATAAAAATGCTTGAATAATGAGAAACTTCATCCTTGATACAAATATCTTAATGGCTTACCTGAAAGCCAACAAAAAGCTTTTCAATAAAGTGAGTGAAGACAACAATTTGAATGACGAAGATGCATTTATTATGATTTCTGCTATTTCAAAAGGAGAGCTCTTATCAATTGCAATGCAAAATGGCTGGGGCGAAAGAAAGGGTAGTTCGTTGAATAAACTATTAAATGAAATTGTAATCATTGACGTTGCTGGTAATGACGACAATTTGCTAAATGCTTATGCCGAGATTGACGCTTTCAGTTTAAAACGTCACCCGACAAAAAAACTAAAGGGCTTAGCGAAACCAATGGGTAAAAACGACATGTGGATTGCAGCGACTGCCTTTGCAACAAACGCAACACTTCTGACAGCAGACGGTAAATTCATGCACTTGAACAAAGAGTTCATTAATATTAAGTTTTATCATCCTGGCTCTATAAAATAGAAAAAGCGAAAAATATTGCTCATTTTCTCATCGAAATAACTACAAAAAAAATTATCCATCCGCCTGAAAAGGGCATAAAACAAGGAGTTTGGGGCATAAAAAGGCCGTGTTTATTAACAAGAGAGGGCATTTTTCAACAAAAACATAAGTTTTCCGCGTTGGGCCTTGCTTTCGTGAAGATTACCCCTCTACATTTGGCCTATAACAACGCTTTCATAATTAACCCAAAAATCAAATTCCAATGAACAAAGCAGAATTGATCGAAGCAATTGCTTCAAACGCGAAGATTTCAAAAGCTGATGCAAAAAAAGCTCTTGATGGATTCATCGAATCAACAACAAAAGCTCTGAAAAAAGGTGACCGTGTTGCCCTCGTCGGCTTCGGCTCTTTCAGCGTGTCTCAGCGTGCTGCCCGCAAAGGCCGCAACCCACAGACCGGAAAAGAAATCACCATCAAAGCTAAAAAAGTTGTTCGCTTCAAAGCCGGTGCTGAACTTTCTTCCAAAGTGAAGTAATCTTCAGTCAACGATCAAAAGATCAAAAGGGGCTGTTCGATGCGGACAGCCCCTTTTTTATTCCTATATCTTGCCGCCATGTCTGAACGCCTCTATCACCTTTTATCAGAACATCTGTCGCAGAGAAAAGTTGAACTCTTCGAAAGAGTCGCCTCTCAGCGCACTCGACATTTTTGCCTTGTGCTTGAAGATATTTACCAGGCGCAGAATGCAAGTGCCGTTTTCAGAAGTATGGAAAGCTGGGGAATGCAAGACCTCTATGTGATAGAAAATAACCATCGCCTAAAAGTGAACCAGAGAGTATCTAAGGGCTCGTCGAACTGGTTAACCGTTCATCGTTTTGCCAATAGCGAAAATAATTCACTCGATTGCATCAATGCGCTGAAAAAAAAAGGGTACCTCGTTGCCAATACTTCGCTCAGTGAAAAAGCCATTGATCTTTCCTCATTGAATATTGAAAAGAAAACTGCTATAATCATGGGTACAGAGTTGTCTGGCGTGAGCGATGTAGTAGAAAAAAACTGCGACCTATCCGTAAAGATACCCATGTACGGAATGACTGAAAGCCTCAATGTATCAGTGGCGGCAGGTGTCATTATTCAATATCTCACTTCACGACTGCGAAACAGCAGTGTGGACTGGAGGCTGAGTGATAAAGAACAGCTCGATCTCAAAATAGAATGGGCGAGAAAAACTATTTACTGGAGCCGGCATATCGTTGACCAATACGAGAAAGGTCTTTTGTAAACTAACCATTATTTTTCTTTTGTCAGAACAACTCAATATATCCTGCCGGTCGCTTCTCAGGGTAGCCATACCAATGAGTTTTGGCGCTTTTATACAATTCAGCGTTGTCTTTATTGATAATTTTTTTGTTTCAAAGATCAGTGGCAACGCAATGAGCGGAGTGGCTTATGTAAGCCTGATCTACATTACGCTTATAATGATCGGGGTTGGACTCGGAAATGCAGCGCAGATACTGATTGCCCGTCGCAACGGGGAGAAGAATAAAACTGCAGCAGGCAGCATCCTTGTCAATGCACTGCTGATTTCGCTTGCTGTGGCCTCTCTTCAATTTTTCCTTCTCTTTTTCATCGCTCCTCCCTTACTCGATTATTTCATCAGTTCAAAGCAGGTGCTAGGATATATGAAAGAGTTCATCGGCTTCCGGTCAATAGGTTTCTTCTTTTATACCCCTGTCCTGATACTGAACTCATTCTGGTCGGGCATTGCTCGTACCCGGGTGATGGCTTATGAGACAATTATCACGGGGACTTGTAATATCCTACTCGACTATGGGCTGATTTTTGGAAACCTGGGTTTCCCCGAAATGGGTGTTGCGGGAGCCGCTATTGCAACCTCCGCTTCTGAAGCCTGTGCTTTTTTCTTTCTTACCGCTTATACACTTTCCAGAAAGGAGTTCAAAACATTCCACCTCAGAACTGCATTTGCTTCTCTCCCCTTAGCACATTCTAAAGCATTGATGAAGCTCGGAATACCCATCATGCTTCAATCGGTTCTCAGTCTCGGTGTCTGGCTGGTATTTTATAATTTCATAGAAAAACTCGGTGAAAAATCTCTGCAGTCATCGCTGATCACCCGCAATATGTATATGCTCGTCTGGGTCAGCGTAATGGGTTTTTCTACCACCGCAAAAACCTACGTATCAGGACTGATCGCCGAAGGCAGACAGGTTGATCTATGGCCTACTATAAGAAGAATCATGCTGTTGAATTTTTCTGGTATTTTTCTCCTTAGTCATGGCCTGTGGCTATATCCGGAATTCATTGCACAGCAATTCAGCTCCGATGCGGAAGTGATTTCTCTTTCAGTAGATTCCATGAGGGTGGTGCTACCCGCCATGTACCTCTTTTCATTTACCAGCATTCTACTCAGCACCGTTGAAGGAAGTGGCAATGCTCTGGCAGGTTTTGCTGTAGAAGCCATCACAACTATTTTTTATATTATTACCGCATACCTCCTTGCCATTCAGTGGGCAAAACCGGTTTATATAGTATGGACGGCAGATTACGTTTATTTTTCCCTGCTAGGCTTGCTTTCGATAATCTTCCTGTGGAACGGAAAGTGGAAACACAAAACGATCTGAGCATCCGTTTAAAAAATTCCGGAACTGAATACATTATTATAATTTTAAGCAGTGTATTACCGCAAAGCACTGCTGTACAATAGGGGCAAAAAATCTTTCCACAATGTACTCTCATAGACGATGAGACCCTTAATTTTGAAGACTATCCAATACCGGAATTGCCAAATAAACTCAACTTTCCCATGTTCATCATTTTTGACACTGAAACCACCGGACTGCCTCGCAACTATAATGCGCCCATTTCTGATCTGGATAACTGGCCGCGAGTGGTGCAATTGGCCTGGCAATTACACGAGGTAACAGGCAAACTGGTGAGCCGGGGAAATTTTATTATCCTCCCCCAAGGTTTTTCGATACCTTACTCTTCCGCGAAAATTCATGGTATCACTACCGAAAGGGCATTGAATGAGGGCAGGGATATCTCAGAAGTTATGGATGCATTTCTCACCGATCTTCAACAAGCACATTATACCGCAGGACACAATATTGAATTTGATATTAATATTTTGGGGGCTGAATTTCTGCGCGCAGGTCGCCCTAATCCATTTGAAAAATTTCCTTTTCTCGATACCAAAGAGCCTTCTACCAGTTTTTGTGCACTGCCCGGTGGACGCGGAGGAAAATTCAAATGGCCAACACTGTCCGAACTCCACAACAAACTTTTTGGGGAACCAGTCGCAGAAGCCCACGATGCCGCTTGGGATGTGAACGCTACTGCAAAATGTTTTTTTGGACTAATCGCACATCGGATAATTACTGTTCCGGAAGTAACAGATATATCAGCAGTTGTTTATGAAGCACCACTACTGGAGAAGAGCAATTTTCAGGTTAAAGAAATGGTAGCTGGTACCGATCAGGTAGTGCCGGAAAATATCATCCCCGAAGAAAAAACTCCCAAAATTGCACAGCCGTTTGTACACCTGCACGTTCACACACAATATTCCATCTTACAGTCCACCCGTGAAATTGATGCGCTAATAAAGAAGGCCAGAAGCTGGGATTCAACCGCCATTACTATTACTGATCACGGCAATATGATGGGTGCATTTGAATTTGTTTCATCAGCAAATAAAAATAATATCAAGGCTATTGTCGGATGCGAATTAAATATCTGCACCAACCGTCTCGACAAAAAAAATAAAGACGATGGATTTCAAACCGTAATAATTGCAAGGAATAAAGCAGGTTATCACCGACTGTCAAAATTATCATCCATCGCCTACACCGAAGGTTTTTATTATGTGCCCCGAATTGACCGGGAAACCCTTCTTCAATTCAAAGAGGATCTCATCATTACTACCGGAGGATTGTGGGGCGAAGTCCCTTACCTCCTACTAAACGTTGGTGAAGAAAAGGCGGAAGAGGCTTTTGTTTGGTGGAAAGAACAATTTGAGGAAAACTTCTACGCCGAATTGATGCGTCATGGACTCGAAGAAGAAAACGTAGTGAATGAAACGCTGATCCGTTTCTGCAAAAAATACGATGTAAAATATTTTGCATCCAACAACTCATACTACACGGATAAAAAAGATGCGGAGGCCCAGGATGCCCTGATCTGCGTCAAGGATGGGGAGTTTGTTTCCAAACCGAGAAAGTACATTGGAAAACGGGGGCGCGAGTTTCGCTTCGGTCTTCCAAACAACGAATTTTTCCTGAAGTCCCCCGATGAAATGGCAGAGCTTTTCAGCGATCTCCCCGAAGCCATCAGTACTACTCTTGAAATTGCCGGCAAGTGTGAATCATATAAACTTCAACGCGATGTTCTGCTCCCCAAGTTTGAAATACCCTCTGAGTTTATTGATCGGGAAGATGAGGTTGACGGCGGCAAACGCGGCGAGAACGCCTATCTTAAATTTCTGACATACGAAGGCGCAAAAAAAAGATACGGTGATATAACCACGGAACTTAGCGAGCGCCTCGACTTTGAATTAGAAACGATTCAGCGCACTGGTTATCCCGGCTACTTTCTCATCGTGCAGGACTTCTGCAATGAAGCGCGTAAACAAAATGTTTCCGTCGGCCCTGGACGCGGATCGGCAGCAGGTTCTGCGGTAGCCTACTGCATTGGTATTACTAATGTTGATCCTATCAAATACAACCTTCTGTTTGAGAGATTTCTAAATCCCGAACGAGTATCGCTCCCCGATATTGATATTGACTTCGATGATGAAGGCCGGGATAAAGTAATTGAATACGTCCGCAACAAGTATTCGAAAAATGCAGTTGCTCAGATCATCACCTACGGAACCATGGCGGCGAAATCTTCGATCCGCGATGCAGGCCGTGTCTTTGAACTCGGTCTCCCAAACACCAATGAACTCGCAAAACTTGTCCCCGATAATTCTTCTATCGCAAAAATCCTTCGATGGAATGACAAGGAACTATCATCCAATTTGAGCGGTGAAGACCTTCAGAATGCAAAAAAACTTAGGGAGATATCATCCGGAAATTCGCCTGAATCAGCAATTGTAAGAATGGCAGGAACCCTCGAAGGCTCGGTTCGCAATACAGGAATTCATGCGTGTGGTGTTATCATTACCCCCGACGACATTACCAACTTCGTTCCGGTAGCTATCGCCAAAGACAGCGATATGTGGTGCACACAGTTTGATAACAGTGTTGTGGAAAGTGCCGGTCTGCTGAAAATGGATTTCCTCGGCCTCAAAACACTTACGCTGATTAAAGATACAATAAGGATTGTGAAAGAACGACACAATATTGAACTGAACATTGACGAAATTCCATTAGATGACCAGGCCACCTATAAACTTTTTCAGCGTGGCGAAACCATCGGCATCTTCCAATACGAAAGTGCCGGAATGCAGAAATATATGCGCGAACTGAGGCCAACGGTATTTGATGACTTGATCGCGATGAATGCTCTTTACCGCCCGGGGCCGCTCGATTACATCCCCGACTTCATTAAGCGCAAACATGGAATCCAGGCCATCACTTATGATCTTCCCGGAATGGAAGATGATCTGAAAGAGACGTATGGAATTACGGTTTACCAGGAGCAGGTGATGCTGCTTTCACAAAAACTCGCAGGGTTTTCAAAGGGAGAAGCCGATGTGCTGAGAAAAGCAATGGGAAAAAAACAGAAAGAGGTGCTGGATAAGATGAGAGATAAATTCATGAGTGGAGCTGTAGCTAAAGGACATCCTGCTAATAAATTAGAAAAGATATGGACCGACTGGGAAGCCTTCGCATCTTATGCTTTCAATAAATCGCACTCGACCTGCTACGCGCTGATTGGCTACCAGACTGCCTATCTAAAAACACATTACCCTGCCGAATATATGGCCGCCGTTCTCAGCAACAACATGAACGACATCAAACAGGTGACCTTCTTCATGCAGGAATGTAAAAAACAACGCATTCGTGTTCTGGGTCCTGATGTAAATGAATCCATGTCACTGTTCTCTGTGAACTCAAAAGGGGAAATACGCTTTGGAATGGCTGCTGTAAAAGGTGTCGGTGAAAATGCCGTTGAAAGTATTATTAGTGGCAGAAAAAAAGAAGGCCCTTACCGTTCCATCTTTGAGTTCATGCGACGTGTTGACAGTAAGACCGGAAATAAAAAAGTACTGGAAAGCCTTGCACTCAGCGGAGCACTCGACTCGTTCGGAATACCGCGGTCAGCTTACTTTGCCTCCGATAGCAAAAGCGACACATTTATTGAAACGCTGATCCGTTACGGCAACAGCTATCGTGAGAATAAAAACTCATCACAGGTTTCGCTGTTTGGCGATATATCCGACGAGATGGTTATGGAACCGTCTGTCCCTAAAGCGATAGAGTGGGATACCATGACAAGGTTGTCAAAAGAAAAAGATGTGGTAGGTATGTTCATCAGCGGGCATCCCCTCGATAATTTTTCGCTCGAAATAAAAAATTTCTGTACCGAAGGAGGATTAGGATTGTTGCAAAACCTAAATGCGGTAAAAGGGAGAGACCTCCGTTTTGCCGGTATGGTACGCGAAGCCAACCACAAAACAGGTAAATCGGGGAAGCCCTACGGAACCTTTACACTGGAAGATTATGACGCTTCGTACGAATTTTTCCTCTTTGGCGAAGACTATCTGAAAAATAAAGTTTACCTCGATACAAGCTTCTTTCTATTTATTTCAGGCAAAGTACAACCGAGAAGTTTTGGTGATCGTCAAGGAGAACCGGAGTTTAAGATTCATCGAATAGAACTTCTGTCGGATATTAGAGAAAAATTATCAAAATATCTGAACATTTCACTGAAAGTGGATAGCCTCACGCCGTCGCTGGTGGATCAGTTATTCGCCGCATTACCCAATTCAACAGGGCGCACTCAGGTGCGATTCCGCATCATGGATAATGGCGTGGAAATGTTGTTGCCGTCAATGAATATAAATAAAGTAGTAGTAACTCCCGAGATCGTGGAGCATTTAGAAAAAATACCGGAGATCGAAGTGAGTATTTCGGAAAGCTAAAAAAATGAGAATTGAAAAAATTTGCAATGGCTCAACGGAAATTCATTGGTAGATTCAATCCACAAATAAATACGGCCTCTTGAGTATCTGTTAAAACTATGTGGATGAAATTAGTGGATGCTGTTTTACCGGCAATTCCCGCCATCAAAGATGCATGAAGGCTTTCTTCTTCAGCAGTTGTTCTTTCGTCTCCCTATGATCGGGATCATCCACGCAGCAGTCAACAGGACAGACTGCAGCACACTGTGGTTCATCATGAAACCCCACACACTCGGTACATTTGTCAGTAACAATATAGTAAACATCCATACTGACCGGAGCGTTATTAGCATCCGCATCAACCTCTGAAGAATTGTCCAACAGAGTGATAATTCCCCTCAGCCCGGTTCCGTCTGAATACCTCCATTCCGCACCACCTTCATAAATAGCATGGTTAGGACACTCCGGCTCACAAGCGCCACAGTTAATACATTCATCGGTGATCATGATTGCCATCGCTATATCCCTCCTTCCTTTTATTATTTATTAAGGTGAAACAACCTTCCCTGCCATCTGTTCTCTAATGCCCTTGCGTAGTATAAATTTGTGCGCAAAAATAGGATATTCCCAGATAAAATGCCGATAAGCCTTCAACAACGATCCAATGCTTTTGTTCAGCTCGGAAAAATATGCACCCTGCTATCTGAAAACAGTGAATGGCCGGGGTTTGATTCGGGAATGACCCGCGAGGAGTATAATGCCTTTCAGGTATTGATCGAAAAACAGGTCCAATACAACGGATGGTTCACTTCCCTTAATGTACGAATGGCTCTCCGCTCATGGGGAATAGCGATGGAGGGTGAAAAGATTCGCCAATGGTCTGCACCTTACTTTGATGATAAAAATTCTGAAGAAAGAAGTGTCAAAACAATTGCAGTGATCTGTGCCGGCAATATTCCGATGGTCGGCTTTCACGATATACTCTCCGTTCTAATATCCGGTAATCGAGCATTGATTAAATTATCCTCAGACGATTCTTCTTTAATCCCCTCTTTGTTACAGTTGCTGATAAAACTGGAACCCGGATTTGAAAATACATTCCGATTTGCAGATGGAAAGCTCACCGGCTTCGATGCAGTGATCGCCACCGGCAGCACCAATACCTCCCGGTATTTTGAGTATTACTTTCGCTCCGTCCCGCACATTATTCGCCGTGGTCGTACCGGCATTGCCATACTCGATGGCACTGAAAGTTCAGAAGAACTGGGGAAAATAGGACACGATCTCTTCGACTACTTTGGTCTTGGATGCCGCAATGTGACAAAAATATACGTTCCCGAAAACTACCGGCTCGATACTTTTTTCGAAGCGATCTACCCCTTCCACCCCATCGTCAACCACAATAAATACGCAAACAACTACGATTACAATAAAGCTGTGTGGCTGCTAAACAATGTACCGCTGCTCGACAACGGGTTCCTTCTGCTGAAGGAAGACAATGCTGTTTACTCACCGACAGGAAGCCTTTTTTACGAGAGATACACAGATGAAAATGCGTTGAGAACAATAGTAGAAAAGAAAAAATCTGAATTGCAATGCATCATCGGTCGAAAGAATGTGCCCTTAGGTCAATCGCAATACCCTGAACTCTGGGATTACGCTGACGGTGTAGATACAATGTCTTTTCTCACCACCCTGCACAATCGCTAAGAATACGATGGTGCCTCCGGCTTATTCTTTTTAGAACACACAATAATTATATGAATTTCAGGGGCAAATTTACCCAACGATTATTTATTATTCATCGCACAATCGTATCTTTCGACCCGATGAAACGCCTGTCTTTTTTACTTTTTGTGCTGCTCCTTTCGGTGATGTGGTACTCCTGCTCCACAGAGGTAGATCTCAATGCTCCTTATAAAAGCACAACGGTAGTTTTTGGATTGCTGGACCCAGCGGCAGATACACAATGGATCAAAATCAATAAAACATTTCTCGGCGATGGTAATAACCTTGAATACTCGCTGATAAGAGATAGCTCCGAATACGACTTTTCAGAATTTGAACAATTGGCTATACTGGAGATCGTCGGAGGACAAGTGATCAATACTTTCCCTCTGCAGGAAAAGACCATTCATAACAAAGAAGTCAACGGAATCTTTTACGCACCCGAACAGAGCATCTATTATTTTGCCACTCCACTCATCAATGGTCACCCCCGATTGAACGAAGCCGCCGACTACCAACTCGTCATTGACTTTTATGATCGCCCCGACATCAGCGCGGTTACCAATGTGGTAAAACAAGGTCAGATTTCATTCATTCAGCCTCAACCTACTTCGACCATCAGTATGGCCATGTACACCGGTGGAGGTGACGTTGAATATGTTAAAGAAGTAAATGTTAAGTGGACGGCTGCAGAAAATGTGGTGCTCTATGATTTTACACTGCGTTTCCTATACACCGAAATATTGAACGGTGTCGCTGAAAATAAATTCATTGATTATAAAATTGGACAGTACAAAAACAATAATATCCTGATGGGACAAACTCTCACCCATCATTTCGATGGTGAGTCGTTTTTTTCTTTCCTCGGCAACAGGCTGGAAAAAAACCCGGAGATACAACGCCCTATCGGTTTCTATGACGGCACCGCAACACGATGCTTTGAAATGCGTATGGCTATGGGTAATGATGAACTGAATACCTATAATGAAGTGAATAGCCCCGTAACAGGTGTTATTCAGGAAAGACCCGGTTATACAAACATTGACGGTGGGATAGGGCTTTTTGCGTCCCGCAGTTTTTTTGTACTTGACAGCATCCGGCTCATGGCTAGCGGCAATATTGGCGGGCCGCAGATTGGAAACCTTGTAGCACTAAAAAGTGGAAATTATACTGTGGGACTCAATTTCTGTGATCCCAATCCGAATAATGGAGAATTCTCCTGCAATTGATTTTTTACCTCTTCAAAAATCTTAAAGGATAATATTTTACACCGTATTGTACGGAGAAAAAGTAACTTCCTTGTACGAGATCGCTAATCTCAATAGCTTTATTAGCATCATATACGCCGCGCTCTACAATTCTTCCGGTATCATCAATGATCATATAACTGTCTCCATTTTGAATTCCGGAAACCTGTAGTTTTTCATTTACCGGATTCGGAAAAACAGCCAAGGGCAGTAACTCCTGTACATCCTTTATTCCCGTGTAAATATCGGCTGTGCGCACAGAAGATACAATTCCTCCGGAAGTGTTGATCTGCAACACGGGCACTTTGAGATCAGGACTCATCCATTTGTACTCAACCAAAACCGGGCGGGCAAATGATTGACCCTGACCAATAAAATCAATAAAAACCGAGTCGGTTGCTACGATCTCGGTTTTAATCAGTAGTACTTCATACGATTGACCCCAGATATTCAGTGTTCCATAACCTGTGCATTGATTGTGCCTGTGTTGCACAACCTGATATGCTCCCAGCCCCTCCACTTCAAAAAGTAATTTAGAATCTCCATCGTTTTCATAAGGATAACTGACAGGCAACGGGTATATCACATCTACCGGGTCGCCCTGCGCTGCCGCAGGAATATCATTGATCGTAACCCCTGCCCCGGTTTGGGTATATTGTGATCCGTTCTTCTTAAAATAAAAATACGCATCTTCAAAATTGAAACCACTGATACCGAACTGATCAACTCCATAAGCAAAGTCGGAATTGTGCTGCGGATCAAACGGATTGTTAAACAAAAACTGATATACCAAAGGACTCTCGTCCACATCAACGCACACCGTTTCGTCCGAAACACCCAGTGGCTGCAACACATCAAAGCCATAGTTCCATGTATATTCCTCACCTGTATCCTCAGGATCAAAAGCAGTAACCAGCAATGCGCTTTGGGTTACCAGCACATCTCCCTCGTCCGGAAGATGCTGCGATTCTATGAGCACTTGAGCGTGAATAGTGGTAGTCGTGATGACTGCTAAAAAGAATATGCGTGTTTTCATAAAATCGAAAAATTGAAAGCACGGAAGATAGCTTGATATTATATCGCAAATGATACAAAGACAAACAAAATAAATTTTTAGCTAAACTTTCTCGTTTTTTCCCGTTAATAATTTGTGAGCAATTTGTCAATAGATAATTGCCCGAAATCCCGCGCCTGCTGCTACTTTCGTCCCGTCAGAAAATCAGAATGGGAGATGTGAGTGCTCTCTGACCCCATAGGCTTTAACCACCACCTCCAAGATATTTTTTATGATGATAGACAAGTACGACTATGTGATTCTCGATATTATCTTCACTTTTAAAAAGAATAACCGGAACCAACTGATCAAGCTCCCTCAGCTCGAAGCAAACTTCTGGACCCGTATTCAACGGGATAGTTCGTATCATACTCAGAGCGCTCAACTCGGTGAACGTGTGGCCAAACTCTACTTGGAAGGTTACCTCATTAATAAAAATGGGATGGGTTATACACTCACCAAAAAAGGAAAAGAAGAGCTGAGCTTCCAGGAAGTTCTCGCTTAAGACCGGCCATCACAACATTTATTTCCCTCTTTAGCACCAGCAGATAGGTTCGATGATATATTTACATCATCCAATTGAATGCTATGAAAAATATTCTCCTGCTACTTGCTTTATCCTTCGCTTTTGCCTCATGCAATGGGCCGGAAAAAAAAAGTCCACAACCCATAAAAAAATTCTCGAGTATGCTCAGTGATGGCCGTGCTGGTATATACACGACAGTAAAACTCACCACTGACACCACACTTCTCACAAACGAAGAGCGCAGCGTGATTCGCCGGATGATCGAAGCTGCTAAAATCATGGACGAAATTTTCTGGATCGAAGCCTTCGGTGAAAAAAATTCTTTGCTCGACTCAATCAGTGATCCAAAGGCGAAAACATTTGCTGCCATCAATTATGGCCCTTGGGACCGGCTCGATGAAAACAAACCGTTCATTGCCGGCTTTGATAAAAAACCACTCGGCGCAGGATTTTATCCTCCCGATATTACCGCAAAAGAATGGGAAGAATGGAGCGACCCTGTCGGTAAAAGCCCTTATTCTATGGTGCGCCGTGCAGCCAATGGTAATCTGACTGCCCAATGGTACCACGATTTTTTTGCCGAAAAAATTCAACGTGCTGTAGCACTTATTCGAGAAGCCGCTTCCATTACCACCGACCCTGAATTAAAATATTATCTTACGGAAAGGGCGATTGCTCTTGAAACGGATCAATATTACCCCAGCGACATTGCCTGGCTTGGCATGAAAAATAATCATCTCGATCTGATTATCGGCCCCATTGAAAATTATGAAGACAAATTAGCGGGAATAAAAACCTCGCACGAAGCTTATGTGCTGGTGAAGGATATGGAATGGAGTAAAAAATTATCTCATTATGCCGCATTGTTGCCCCAGTTGCAAAAGAACCTGCCCTGTGAAGCTGCCTATAAAAAAGATGCTGTTGGAAATGATTCCCAACTCGCCGCATTCGACATTGTCTATTATGCGGGCGATTGCAACAGTGGAAGTAAAACCATTGCGGTAAATCTGCCCAATGAAGAAAGCATTCAGCAGCAATACGGTACCCGCCGATCACAACTCAAAAATGCAATGCGGGCCAAGTATGATAAGATATTAGTACCGATTGCTCAACTGCTGATTGCAGAAGAACAACAACCCCATATTTCCTTCAATGCTTTCTTCAGCAATGTGATGTTTCACGAAGTCGCTCATGGACTTGGAATTAAAAACACAGTTTCAGGAAAAGGCACCGTGCGCGAAGCTCTGAAAGAACAACACTCAGCTCTCGAAGAAGAAAAAGCAGATGTACTCGGCCTCTGGTTAGTAACGCGCCTTTTTGAAATGGGCGAGTTCAGTGAAGGACAGGTCTTGGATAATTACGTAACCTTCCTCGCCGGCATTTTCCGCTCCTGCCGGTTTGGTGCCTCCAGCGCTCATGGAAAAGCGAATATGCATACTTTTCATTTCCTGCAGGAAAATGGTGCCTTCTCAAAAAATCCCTCCACCGGAAAATACAGGGTTGATTTTGAAAAAATGAAAATCGCTGTCAATGCTCTCGCCGCAGAAATTATCAAAAACCAGGGCGATGGAGATTACGATCGCGTAAAAGAAATCATGGCTACCAAAGGGACGCTCACCCCTGATCTTGAAAACGACCTGAAAAAAGCGAATGAATCCGGTATTCCCGTTGATGTAGTGTTTGAACAGGGACTCGAAACACTGGGGCTTTAAAAAGGTGTAAATAAAAAAAACCGCAGGATTTAACCCTGCGGTTTTTTGATAAAGAATAGAATAAGGTTATCTCACACAGCGCGCATTCAGCGTTACACCGTCTTTTTGAGCAAGGGTAATTTCATATCCTCCAATGGTGATGGCACCCGTTTTATTAAATGAGCCGCTTGTGGCTCTTACTTCCACTTCAACCTTAGCATACGCCGCTCCCTCGTTGAGAATTGGAATAGAAGTAACGTTGACAATATCGGAGCTACTATAACTAAACGTAATCGTGTTAGAATAAAAAAATGAACCATCAGGAAAAGTATATTTCAATCTTGCCTCTCCTGCATTGCCGCTTTGGTAGCCAGCGGAAGAGTATGCATACATACTTGTGGGAACAAAAAGATTACCGGCAGTCAGTGGGCTAAAAGTAGCAACGGAAGTAAATGTACCATTATTAGTTGTCCCTGAGAAACTCCTTGCTGGAAAGTAAAACCTCGCCACTCCGCCATACTTCCATTTTCCATCGGTCAGGCGCACAGTAATGAAATTCTGGTTGGTGGCAAAATCCTGTGACCCTGTCAGTGTTTTTGTCCACAGAAAGTCGGCAGTAGCTCCCGACATACCGGCGAAGTACTGTATTTCTCCGGCTTCCGGAAGTCGCCAGTCGTCGTGCCCATTCTCACTCAGGTTTTCACAATACTGAACGGCATCAGAATAAACCACCGCTGAACCGGTAATATTGCTGATCTCCTCCGGCTTTCCCGATCCGGAGCCGCCTCCGGCACTCACTGCCGCGTCCACATAGTCTTTGTTGACTGCGTCGGTACCGGCCACCGGCAATTCGAGAAAATTGATCGAACGGCTGCCATCAGCACCGGTGAGCTGAATGGGCTTGTCCACTTCTACCTGCGAATACAGCAAGGTGGATGAACAAAGTGCAAAAAAAGTAAAAATTGATTTCTTCATGGTGTAATTTATTTGGTTTTTGGTAATTGAATTTGTTTTAATAAGGCTCCGGTGGAGAAAATGGGGATTTCCGTTTTCTTCCGCATCAGGTCAAAGATAAACAAACTATCAAAAAAAAAATCTCTGCCGTTTAATTATCTGTCCGGCATTTTTCGCCGGGCACGAAATGAACCTGATCTTCGTTCATGCATAGAAAACCATCTGCGTACATGAAATTCTTTTTTCCATTAGTGATCTCAGTTGCTCTCCACCTACAAGGGATCGCACAAAAAGGCACTCCGTTTCCCGACCTCACCGGTGAAACCTTAGAGAATAAAACCCTGTCTATACCCTCCGATACGAGAGGTAAAATGACTCTTGTGGGTATGGCCTTCAGCAAAAAATCCGAAGAAGCTCTCAAATCGTGGTACCAACCGGTATATGATAAATTCATTGCAAAACTGGGAATGTTTGACGGCGATTATGACATCCGTGTGCTTTTCGTCCCAATGTATATTGGCCTGAAACAAACCGCATATCAGTCAACCCTGAAAGAACTGAGACAAACCCACCGGCAGGATCTTTTTCCCTACATCCTTTTTTACAAAGGTGAACTGGAGCCTTATGGCAGCAAGCTGGGGCTGAGCGACAAAAGCCTCCCCTATTTTTTCCTTCTCGATGAAAATGGCAGGGTTCTCTACGCCACTTCAGGATTTTACAATGACCAGAAAATGGAAGAGATCGAAGAACTGATCGGTTCTCATTAAGTTGCGATGAAATGTACTATGGAAAAAAATTTTTACCGGTAAAGAATTACCCGTATATAATCAAATCCAACTCTCTTCTAATTGCCGTTTGAGTGCAATCATTTTCACCGCAGCAATAGCGGCTTCCACGCCTTTGTTGCCCAATACTCCACCGCTCCTTGCGTGAGATTGCTCGATAGTATTATCGGTGAGTACGCCGAAAATAACCGGCTTG
>JADLBA010000242.1 GCA_020848015.1 Crocinitomicaceae bacterium
AACTTGTTTTTTACTACGGTCCCGTAGCTCAGGGGATAGAGCAACTGCCTTCTAAGCAGTCGGTCGCTGGTTCGATTCCAGCCGGGATCACAGAAATGAGAGCAGGTGCGCAGAAAGGAAGCAATGCCACCTGCTTTTTTTATAGATAGTAGTTAATTTTTCCTTTTGTAAATTCTATTGAAAAAATATTTTTTCAAGTCACCCGAAACTGAAAAAAAACTTTTCTACCCCATATACGATTTGGATTTTTAGTCTGTACTTTCGCAGTACTTTCTCCAAAGTTGTATCTATTAAATCCTGAATAAATTCCTTTATGAAGCATTTTTATTTTTTGTTAGCCTTGTTTGCTGTTGCTTTTAATTCGTATGCACAGCATAAATGTATGTCTCAGGTAATGTGGAATAGCCGAATGTTGAATAATCCGAACTTGGCTGAGCGCAGAGCCGAATCAGAGCGGAAGATAGCCGAATGGATTGCAGCACACAAAGACCTGAATGACAGATCGGGAACTGACGAACCTTTTTTAACCATTCCTTGCGTGTTCCACGTGTTGTGGAATGACGGTGATCAAAATATTAGCGATGATCAAATCTATTCACAGCTCGATGTTTTGAACGAGGATTTTCGCCAGCTAAACATTGATGCTCCCGATGTGGATCATCCTTTCTACTATGAATCATCTGATACTTTCATCGAATTTTGTCTTGCACAGCAGGACCCGGATGGCTATGAAACCGATGGTATTGTGAGAACTTATACTGATGTGGAATACTGGGATGAAGAGAATCTCTCTGATATGAAAAGCTATGAAAACGGCGGTGCCGACAACTGGGACCCAACGAGGTACCTGAATTTTTGGATATATCAGGCTTCTCCCGAAGGTGGAACACTCGGCTTTGCCACTTTCCCCGATGAGTTGGAAGAAAATCCTTTTATGGATGGTGTGGCAATTTCCAACAAGGCATTTGGGTTATTTGGCACAGTTGAAGAGCCGAATATATACGGAAGAACCAGCACGCATGAAGTGGGGCACTGGTTGTTTCTTCGTCATATTTGGGGGGACGAAACATGTGGAAATGACTTGGTTGATGATACTCCCGTACATTTCGAAGAGAATTTCGGTTGCCCTGAATATCCGCACAACCCATACAGTGATTGTGGTACAGATGAACGCGGAGAAATGTTCATGAACTTTATGGATTACACTGATGACGGGTGTATGAGTATGTTCACCTATGGACAGGCAGAGAGAATGCTGGCATCAATTGATGAATTCCGTTTTGAACTGCTCACATCGGAAGGCTGTGAAGCTGGGAATACAACCGGTATTGGAAACACTGAAAAAAATATTTTTTCTGCCTATCCAAATCCCGCATCAGACATAGTGAGGGTTAGTTTTGTTTCGTCAGGAGCCTACTCAGTCCGTTTGCAGGACAGCAGCGGAAGAATCGTTCTGAACGAAAAAATAAACGCCCGAATAATGGATGTAGATGCGGATAAATTCGGCTCAGGTATTTATTTTCTTACAGTAAGGAATGAAAAGTCAGGTGTTGTACAGCAACAGAAAATCTGCATCCAATGAGAATTCTGACCTTTGCTTTTGCTCTTTTTTTGCTCTTCTCTTCCGGATCCTGCAACAGGAAAAAACATACAGGCAGTTCTGACAAGGCGAAGTTTAATACTACCGATAATGTTGGTCTGAAAAAATTCCGTTGCAGAGGAAATTGTCAGGTCTATGAACTAACCATTTCGGGCGATGGTATGGCAAGACTGAATGGAGAAGCTAACCTGCCATTCATCGGAAGGTTTGAAAAGAATATCGGTCAGGAAAAAGCATGGTCGCTATTGAGTGAAATGCAAGGTATGATGTTTTCATTGAATGATGAATACCTCCCCACTGTGAGCGACTATCATATCATTGAAACCACAGCTAATATCGGAGGCAATAGCAAGAAGGTGAAATGCGAATACAACGCCCCTGAGAATTTTAAGAAGTTTATTGATGAATTGGAAGCCATCGTTTCGGAATCAGACTGGAAGGAAGTGAAGCAATAACATTTGAAAGACCAAAATAATTCGTCATCAGTTGACGTTCATTTTCCGTAACCAATACTCGGGAAACATGAAAGTCGCATTTTTCTTCTTTACCTGCTGCTCTCTGTTGTTTGCTTTTACTATTGATACTCCTTCTGCCCGCGTAGATATTTTTCAGGCAATGGAAAACAAATGGATCACTGTGAAGGCAGTATCCAAGGGAGGAAATTCAGAAGATTGTGCTTCAATTGAAGTGAAAAATATTTCTGGTAGCCCCCTGTCAATTGTTGTCCCGTCAGGCACATTGCTGAATTCTATCAATGAAGATGAGCAGGATATCATCGTAACACAGCCCGCCACATTATTCGTCCAAAATAATGGAACAGCGGGCAAGAATCTTTACGGTTTCTGCTGTCAGGCTTCCGGCGGACTTCCTGTTTCCGGCAATCCTTTCAAAACTGAAATGTGCGGAGACGAATTGTTGAGGAAACTAGCGGAGCATCTTGCAGTAAACTCATACAGCCCAACACAACAACAGAATGCTATCTGGGCAGTATCTGACCGGCATTCCATAGGCGGGATTAGCGATGAAGAGGATAAAAGTGCCCAGCCATTGCGTGAGTTTACAGCTAATCTTCTTCATCAGCCTGTCCCATTTTATCAAGTGGATTATGGCTATGTCCCCAACACTGTTTTTGTATATGCACCTAAAACACTGAAAGGAACGATGGATTACAGAATTACGGTTTCAGGAAAAGCTTCCCTTTACATCTATAATCCAGAGGGTGAAAAGTTTGAAACTTTTTTCGAGAACCGCCCGATGCAAAGTGGATTTTATAAGCAACGATTCAGCTATACTGCCACCGATATGACTGCAGGAACGTATCGGGTTGAACTGGTCGTTGATGGAAAACTGATTTGTGAAAACAGCATCACTTTATAGCAAAATAGATATCATCGAAATGCCTTCAGCGCATCATACAGTTTATGGGTAGGAAGCCCCATGACATTATAATATGATCCGTTGATCCTTTCAATGCCAATGTATCCGATTAATTCCTGAACTCCATACGCTCCCGCTTTATCATAGGGCTTATATTGATCAATATAACAAATTATTTCCTCCTCGCTGAGCTGGGTAAAATACACCTCAGTTGAGTCAAAAAAAATAATTTGCTGAGCGATTGATGTAATGGCTACTCCGGTATAAACAATATGCCTGTTGTTGCTCAGGTTTTTGAGCATTTGTACAGCCTCTTCTCTTGATTCGGGTTTGTTTAGTACGTGGTCATTTATCCAGACAATAGTATCGGCGGTAATATAAATTTCGTTTTCGTTTATTTCCGATTGAAATGCGTCCGCCTTAGCCTTGGCGAGATATGTTGCAATATCTTGCCCGCTGAGCTCCGGTGGAAATGATTCATCGGTGTTCTTCGTGCGAACTTCAAATACTAATTCCAGTCCGCGTAACAATTGCTGCCGTCGTGGAGATTTTGAAGCGAGAATTATTTTCTTTGATGAAAGATGAGGTAACAGATTCATTTTGCTAATGTATGCCGTTGGTGGTATTTGCAAAAGTGTTGGAAGCATTTGCTAACCAAGATGTGTCATTAGTCACTGGCTCTATCTATTACACGTTCAAATTATGTTCTGTCTCAATGAGCAGGGCATCCTTTTGTCCTCCTAAACCCACTATATTTGTAGGCTTGAGTGTTACAAATCAACATTAGTTAATCAAATAGAACAGAGCTGTCAGGTAAATGGGCAAAAAGAATATATTGGTATTTCCATGTGGCTCTGAGGTGGCTTTGGAGATATACCGTTCACTGCAGTACAGTACTCACTTTAATTTAATAGGAGCCAGTAGTGTTGACGATCATGGCAGGTTCGTTTTTGAAAATTATATTGGCGGAGTTCCATTTATCAACGAGCCAAACTTTTTTGATAAAATGACTTCTATTGTAGAGGAATATAAGGTAGATTATATTTTTCCTGCAATGGATGAAGTAATTGTTCGCCTCAAATCTAATGAGGTGAAATTGGGATGTAAAGTCATTGCTTCAAATCCAAAGACGACTGAAATATGTCTTTCAAAAAAATTGACTTATACTGTTCTGAAGGAGATTGTAAAAACGCCGGAGGTTTATGTTGATATTGAAGAGATTCCTTCGTACCCGGTATTTTTAAAACCTGAAATCGGATATGGGTCTCGTGGTGTTTTAAAAGCGGGCACTGCGGAAGAAGCAAGGGCGCATCTGCTGAAATATCATGGTTGTATGATCCTTGAATTTTTGCCTGGAAAAGAATATACTGTAGATTGCTTTTCCAATTTTAAGGGCAATTTGATGTTCGCAGGAGCGAGGGAGAGAAGCCGAATATCGCAAGGGATCAGCGTTAATTCATCTTCTATGCAGAGTGAAGAAAAGTTTTATTCTATGGCTGTTGCTATTAATGCTGCCATCTCTCCTAACGGTGCTTGGTTCTTTCAGGTGAAAGAAAATGAACAGGGTGAACTCGTATTGATGGAAGTGGCTTCGAGGATGGCAGGGTCATCCGCTGTTTATCGCGCTAAGGGAATCAACTTCGCAAGCTTATCAGTTTTCAATGCTATGGGGTACGATGTGGAAATATTGGAAAATAATTTCGAGGTTCAAATGGATAGAGCACTGGACAATGTGTTTCGGATTGATATTACATTCAATCATGTATATGTGGATTTTGATGATACTGTATTGATGGGGGATAAAGTGAACGGGGATCTGGTTGGTGTACTGTTTAATTTCGTTAATTCCGGAAAAAAACTTCATCTTATTACCAAGCACAAATTTGATATTTACGACACATTAAGCAGGTACCGGTTGAACAATGTCTTTGATTCAATTATCCATCTGAAGCAGGAAGATGAAAAATTCAGATTCATTGAACACAGGGATTCTATTTTCATTGATGACTCTTTTGCCGAAAGAAAGCAGATAAAAGAGCAACTCGGAATACCTGTATTTGGGCTTGATATAATCAAATTCAACTGAGACAATGTTGAATAAGCTCCTCCATCAAACTGATTTGCTGGCCGCCCACTCAAAAAGCCTGCTTGCCTTTAATATCCAGAATATTCACCAGATAAGGGCATTGCACCAATCCTGTGTTCAGTTGGAAACGAAAGCCATCGCACAGTTTTCTTCGAGTCTCATTAACTATATAGAAGATACCTATGCATTTGTAAGACTGAAAGAAAAGTTTGGAGATCGTCTGTTCTTTCACCTCGATCATTGTACTAAGATGGAAGTGATAGAGAGATGTATTGGTTTTGGATTCGACAGTGTGATGTATGATGGAGCACATCTTCCACTAATGGATAATATTAAATATTCGAATATTATTTATGAAAAAGCCCATAATCGGGATATTTGTCTTGAAGTGGAACTGGGCGCTATTTCAGGTGTGGAAGATGGCTTTGGTTCAGAAGATGGACATTATTTTTCGATGGATGAATTGAGCATCTTTTTTAACGAAGCAAAATTTGATTTTATCGCACTGGGAATAGGTAATGCTCACGGTTTTTATAAAAGTTCGGAAGGAATCAAAGTATCTTTATTAAAGGATGCTCAAAGACAGTTCCCACAGATGAGGCATGTACTGCACGGAGGTACGGGAATGTCGTCTGAACTTATTAATGAAGCCATTCAATACGGAACTGTGAAAATCAATTTTTCAACCGAACTCAAAGCTAAAACAGTGGAAGTACTGACGTTATATTCAGCCTCGAATCCGTTGTTCAATGAAGTGGAGTTTTCAGACTATCACAATAAAATTCTTATTCCTTATTTCGAAGAGTTACTAATAACATATACTTGTTTTTGAAATGTATCTGGTGATTAATTTAGGTTTAAAATCTATCAGGGGTATCGTATTCGATGCTTCAGGGACACAGGTCTATTCAAAGTCCTTTCCGGTGCATACGGCGCTTATGAATGAGAAAGTCGAACAAGATGCGATAGAGTATGTTGAATTGCTCGAGATCATTCTCGATGATATTGCTTTCCACACAAATCTTTCGATGAAAATCGAAGCATTGACTGTCACTACCAGCTCTTCCTGCATTCTGGGAGTGAACGATCAGTTTGAACCTGTTACTAAGGTTCTGATGGTTTCAGATAAGCGGGCGGCAGGCGTTTCGAAAAATATTGAAAATAGTTCCTGTTTTGCCAAACTCAATAAGGAAGAAGTTCCATTTTGTTCTGCATCTGCCTTAGTTCCTAAAGCTATCTGGTTCAAGGAAAACCAGCCCGAAATATTTGAAAGAGTTAAGTTCTGGATAGGAGCCGGTGAGTTTTTGAATTATTTTTTTACCGGAAAATTAGTTACAGATCCGCAAAACGCTAGCAAGGCCTTTTATCAAAAGGATTCTTATCCTGTTGATTTGCTGAATTGCGTGGGATTACCGGTTGATTCCCTTCCCGTTGTATATCCCATAGGTCAGCAATTTGATATAAGAGACGAACTCAAAGCAAAGTATCATTTGCACGGTCATTGCCGTTTTGTATTGACGACTTATGATGCTATTTGCGCGGTGGTTGGATCCAGCGACGGAAATACAAAAAATGCTTGTGACGTATCTGGAACGGTTACCTCAGTGAGAGTGATGTGCGAAAGGAATCAGGTTCCAAAAAAAGGAAACAGCCTGTTGCTCAGTCAGGAGATACCGCTCATTGATAAAATGATGAACGGAGCATCCAACAACCTCGGCGGAGGAATCATTGAATGGTATAAACAGGCTTTTTTCGGTCAGATTGAAAACGCGGATGTCTATTCCATAATGGAGTATCAGGCGGAATCTGTCCCTGCCGGAGCCAATGGAATTGTATTTCTTCCTTTCCTCCTCGGCGAACGCTCTCCGGTGAATATTCCCAACGGCTCTGCTACATTTTTCGGATTAAACCGCAAAAGCACACAAAAAGATCTTTCACGAGCTGTATTCGAATCGTGCGGATTTGTGACACAGGCATTGGTAGAACTGATTGAAGAAAACAATTTCTCCGTTGATAAAATTACGGTGAGTGGCGGGCTTGCCCGCTTTGATATCATTAACCAGATCAAAGCGGATATTACCAATAAACCTGTGGCTGTACTGGATAATTTTGAAAGTACGTCCGTGGGAGCGTTTGTTTTGATGGCGATCAGCCTGAAACTTTTTGAATACAATGAGGCAACTACAAAGGAGGTGATTCGCATCCGCAAGACCATTTACCCCTCTGCTATTAACCACAAGATTTACAAAGAATATTATTCATTGTACAAGGAGTTGAACAATGCACTGACACCGTTGTATTCAACACATAGAAGCATACTCGATAAACGCATTCTGGAAGAGACTGAAATTGTAAGAAACCTATGACGCATTACTCGATACAAAGCAGAATTCTGGTGGGTGGTTTTGAGTTGCTGCACGATAAAATAGCTGAGGCGAATGTATCGGATATTTTGGTGATAACATCAAAATCATTGGTACGTCATGGCGCTGTGTTGGTATTTGTCAATTTTCTCAAGAGCAGATACAGCGTTAATGTTTTCAGTTCGTTGGAACCAGAGGCTCCTGTAGATCAGTTGGATGAAATTCTGATCCGGTTTTCCCGCCCCGGTATCATCATCGGGATTGGCGGGGGGTCTGTAATGGATGCAGCAAAAGCCTTGTCGGTAGGCTGGCAGGGAAATACAATCAGCGAGTTCCTATACCGGACGGCTAAATTACCACAGGATAATATCCCGCTGATGCTCGCTCCATCTACCGCAGGAACAGGTGCCGAATTGTCATTCGGTGCAATTATTTACGACCGAGTTAAAAATTTTAAAGGTGGAATACGATCGGCGGGAATTCTCCCGGAATGGGTGTTGATCAATACGGAACTCTACCAGACGGCTTCTGCCCGTTTAAAGGCAGAAGTGGGCTTTGATTGTTTAACGCATGCCGTAGAAACCTACCTGTCAAAATCTTCCAATGCTTATGTGAGGCAACAGTCGGTTGCGGTAATTGCAACCGTATTCCATCATCTTGAAAATGCGACCCATGGATCCCCTGAGAGTATCGAAAAAATGGCGATCGCCGCTTCGCTGATGGGGGTGAATCTTGCCTATAGTACTACCTGTCTTCCACACCGGATTCAATATATTATTGGCCCTCTCACAAAAACATCGCATGCACAGGGACTCATTGCTCTCTATAAAGGATGGTTGCCGCAGGTTTCCACAACTACTGCCTTTAAGCAACTGAATATTGACCTAAAACCATTTGGGATAGATTTATTGCGGGAAGTTCCTGCGCTTAAAATGAGGCTCGACATTGATTATTCGTTGACGACACTGGGTGTGGAAAAAGAAAAGCTCGACTGGATTGCCGGTGCAGTAGAGGGTATTCTCAATGCCGACCCATGCTTTGAAAATACAGAAACGATAAAAAATATTTTAATAAACGCTTTATGATAGGTGTTGTTATGGCTGCAGGAAAAGGCAGCAGATTGGGTGATCTGACTACCAACAAACCAAAATCATTGCTTGAACTCCGGCAGGGATTTACATTACTCGACTACAATCTTGACATTCTTGAAAGTATCGGTGTCAATAGAATAATTATTGTCACCGGTTTCGAGAGTAACCAGATTGAAGTTCACACCAAAAATAGAAAATTGCAGTTTGTCTATAACCCTTTCTGGGCACATTGTAACGTCTTAGGGTCATTGTATATGGCTCTGCCGGAAATCAACGATGATTTTCTTTTTTTACATGCGGATACACTTGTTGATAAGGCTGTCTGGCTACGCCTCGCCGAGTTGAAAGGTGATTTTATTCTCCCGTACAAGAAAAAATCTTGTGGGGAGGAGGAGATGAAGATCAAAGTAGATGAAAATGGCCGCATACTGGAGATTAATAAAACCATGCTGGGAAAAGATGCACTCGGAGAGTTTCTTGGTATTGCAAAATTCAGTGGTTCTGTTGTGAATTATTTCAGACTGACTGCACAGCGGCTCTTTAAAAATGGGAGCCTTCATCAGTATATGGAGGAAGTAGTTCAGGCTGCTATTGATGATATGAGAAATGTTGACCTGCTCGATATTGAGTCGGCTTCGTTCGTGGAGGTTGATTTTCCGGAAGATTATAAATTGGCTAAGGAATTATTTGCTCAATAGAGTATGATTCAAAAGGTGTACATCGGTGGTATCGCTTTTTTGGTAAGGATAGTTGATTTGATTTATCCAAAGAGTACTTCTCATTGGGGATTTGCGGTGCATCACATCAAGGGAGATCAGTTTATCGAAAATGCCCGAGCGGTTTTTGAAGAGGTAAAAATGGATCCATCCATTGTCAAAATTCTTTTTACACGCGATAAAACAATGGACTTCGGAGTAGAAGATGCGGTGAATTTCAAGATTGTCAGACTCTGGTCGGTAGCAGGGCTGTACCATATTGTCAAGTGTAAGGTGTTGTTTGTCACCCATTCAGTTTCGATGGATTATTCGATCCGCTTTGGTAAATCAAAATTTGCCGTACTAAAGCTCAATATGAGTAAAAGAGCGGTTGTCAATCTATGGCATGGCATTCCCTACAAAAAATTATATGCTCTCTGGAACCCGTTGGTAAAGGCACGATTAGACAGGGTGAAATTCCGTCACTTCGAGCGCGCTCATTATGCCGGTTTGATTTCCTCTTCTGAAATAGACAGCTATGCAATGGCTGCCATGTTTTATCCAATTAAATATGAAAACGTATGGGTGAGCGGCCTCCCGCGAAATGATTTTTTGAGGCTGCCCTACAACGAACTTCCCTCGTATTTGAAAAGACAATTGGACAAGGTACGATCGCTCAAAGGGACAAAAAAGCTCGTTGTTTATGCCCCGACCTACAGGCAAACTACCGCTGTTTCCAATTCGGAGTATTACCAGTTTACCGATGATGAAATGAATATCCTCCGCTCGATACTAATCGAAAACAATGCTATTCTCGGTGTAAGGCTTCATTATTTCAGGAATAATGATCAGTTGTTTAACATAGAAAAATACATTGATAACCAAATCATTTTTGACCTCGGTCATATAGTCTCACAGGAAATAGCCCCGGTGATCAGAGAGGCAGATCTTGTTATTTCAGATTACTCCAGTGTGTTTATTGAAGCTTTGTATATTGATAAGCCGCTGGTGGCCTTCCCCTACGATTTTGAGCAATACAGAGATGAGCAGGACGGAGTTCTCTATGATTACGATATGATCTTTCCCGGACCTATTGTTTATAGTACAGCAAAACTTTTTGAGACAATTAATTATGAACTAAAAAACAATTCACAAAGTTCATCGGATAGATATAAATTGTCGCAGCGCTTTTTCTTTCGCTATAGGGATGTTTCGAACAGTAAACGGGTGGTGGAAATGACGAGAAAGTTCATCGAATAAACGAGGGAAAGACTACTCAGAGGAACTGAATTATTCATTTTTTTAAAAAAATAACTACTTGGTTTCTCCGGTGTTGCTTTATCAGCAATACCTGTATATAACCGGAAGACAAATGTGGGGAGGCTCCTCGCTTTGTCAATACAGACATTTCCTTCTGAGATAATGCCATACTGTTTTCAATATTTCATTCGTTGTATTCGTACTGCATTTAAGATGGCTAATAAAGCGACACCGACATCTGCAAAAACGGCCTCCCACATCGTTGCTAATCCACCAGCACCTAATATTAAAACAATTGCTTTTACTGTGAATGCCAGTGTGATGTTTTGCCAGACAGTTTTCCTAGTCTGCTTTCCGATGCGAATAGACATTGGAATTTTATTCAGGTTGTCATCCTGTATTACTACATCTGCTGCTTCGATCGTTGCATCGCTCCCTAAACCACCCATTGCTATTCCCACATCACTTAATGCGAGTGCAGGGGCATCATTGATACCATCCCCTACAAATGCCACCGTTTCTTTTTTAGCTTTAAGTTTCTTAACTTTATTTACTTTGTCTTCGGGGAGTAAATCACCATAAGCACTGCTGATACCTGATTTTCCAGCGACATAGTTTACCACAGAACTTTTGTCTCCACTCAATAGTGCGGGCTTTATATGGAAGGCTTTGAGTTGCGCAATCGTTGATTGAGCCTCTGCTTTTATGCTATCAGCAACAGTAATATATCCCGCAAATTTCTTGTCGTATGATACGGCGATTACGCTGTAAACGAACTTACTTACATCAACGTCATGTTCTACATTGAACCGGCTCATCAGCTTAAAATTCCCGACTAATAATTGCTTCCCGTTTACCTATGCTTTAAGCCCATATCCTGCTATGTCTTCGGCGTTTTCTAATTTGATATCCTTTCCCGCATTGCCTGAATAATGATGAATTGCGGTTGCTATTGGATGTGTACTCATTCTCTCCAGAGCATCCACCATTGGCAATAGTTGGTTTTCATCCTCTTTTGAATTAAATACCACTTCCTGCACTTTGAAAACACCCTCTGTCACGGTGCCTGTTTTGTCCAGTATTATATGGCGTATATCAGCAAGAACATCCAAAAAGTTACTTCCTTTAATCAGTATTCCGTTTTTACTTGCTGCGCCAATACCACCGAAATAAGCTAAAGGAATGGATATAACCAGTGCACAGGGACAAGAAATAACCAGGAAGATCAATGCTCGGTATAACCATTCGGAAAATCTATAACCGGCATCAAAAAAATAGGGAACAAAACACAATGCAACCGCTAAAAAGACTACGATGGGTGTATATATTTTTGCAAACTTCCGGATAAATAATTCTGTAGGCGCTTTTTTGGAAGTAGCACTTTGTACCAATTCTAGTATCTTACTTAACTTACTGTCCGTATATTCTGTGGTAACTTTAACTTGTGAAACGGTATTTAAATTGATCATTCCTGCCAATACAGTTTCTCCTTTTTTTTTGGTGTCCGGTGTACTTTCTCCTGTTAATGCCGCAGTGTTAAATGATGCTATATCCGATAGCAAGATGCCATCCAACCCCAGTTTTTCTCCTGGTTTTAATTGAATTATTTCGCCGATTTTCACATTTTGTGCCTTTACTCTTTGTGGCCGATTATCTTCTAAAACAGTTACTTCATCCGGACGTTGATCTAACAGAGATTTGATGTTTGTTCTCGCACTTTTTACCGCCATCGTCTGAAATACTTCTCCAACAGCATAAAATAGCATTACAGCAACCCCTTCAGGATATTCGCCTATGGCAAATGCTCCTATTGTTGCAATGCACATTAAAAAAAATTCCGAGAATATCTCCCCCTTACTGATGCTTACTATCGCCTCCTTAATGACAGGATACCCCACAGGAATATATGCCACAGCATACCAAGCAATCCGAACCCAACCTGTAAACCATTCTGATTTATTATAATTATCTATGTAAATAGCAGTGAGCAATAGAACAAATGAAATAACTCCGGGCAAAAATGCTTTTATTATACTTACGCCGTCGTGGTCGTGGCTGCCATGTTTCTGGTGGTCATGTGAATGATACTCATCCTGGATAATATCGTTTGCACCTGCATTGTCATAGATTTTATTTTCTAATGCACAGCAAGTCATTCTGCCTTGCGCATCGTAAGTATGTGTGTGATGTTTATCTGTCCTTGCCATTTTTTTTCTGATTTATGGCCGGTTTGTTGTCAATTTTCGCAATGAATGAGTTTTGTTGGTATTGCTTTCAAAGATCGCATACTGATTCAGAATGGAAAATCGGCTCTGAACTATTTAACTATTAAAAATAAATTAGTGTCTTTACTATTGGATTTATTACTTTCAGGCTGCCGGCAGATAATCACCACCTCCGGTAGTTACCAGGTTTGTCCATCATGATCCATCCACAAGCCCTGAATTCGCATGGCTTGTTCAAGAATGTCGCGCACTACTCCTTCACCTCCTTTATACGGCGAGATATAATGTGCGACCGCTTTTATTTCTGGAACTGCATCAGCAGGACAACATGCCAATCCTGCTTTTTTCATTACAACGTAATCGGGAATATCGTCTCCTACATAGCAAACACATTGTGGATCAATCTTGCGCTCCGATAGAAAGCGGTCAAAGACTTCTTCCTTATTTGAGACAGAGAGGAATATATCTTCAAGCCCCAACATCTCAAACCGCTTTTTGACAGCCTCACTTTTCCCGCCTGAAATGATCACAATTGAGAAGCCCTTTTTTACTGCGAGTTGCACTGCATATCCATCTCGCACATTTGCGGTGCGAATATGTTCCCCATCTGGAATAAGAAACACAATATTATTGGTAAATACTCCGTCCACATCAAAACAAAATGTCCTTATGTGGTGCAATTTTTCTTTATAGTTTTTTTCCATGATATTTCATCAATATACGGTTGCTGAGCTGCGTGTAGATATCCGTTAATTCCGTATCGTTTTTTAAATAGACGAGGTGTCGCTCGAGCGTTTGTATATCTCCTCTTAGTGCTGGACCGGTTTGCAATTGATCGGGTCTGTATTGCTGCATTCCTTCTGCCATATCTCTGATCGAAGGTAGAAGAATTTCAATCGGAAGCCCGTTTTCGTGAAGTATTTCTTCGGCAATGGAATAGAGCTGAGTCACAAAATTATTTCCGAAAACAAGGGCTATGTGTGCTTTGAACCGCTGATCACTTGAAGTTGTAAAAACTTGCCTGCCGGGGAGGAGTGAGCGGATGAGATTCTCAGTATTTCTATCAGAAGCCTCTATGCAAAATGGAATGGTGGAATAGTCTAGCTTTTTCTCCCTCCTGAAAGACCGCACTCCCCACACAACTCCTCTTTGCGGCTGAACAAGCACATCAACCGGCGTAGCACCAGAGGAGTGAAGGGTTGTTGTTACCGGTGGAAGTTTCCGAGATACTTCGGCTATCGCATCGTCTTTCACTGCAATAAAAATTACATCAACACCGCCATCTAAATCCCCCGGATTTCCAACAAATAAGGCATTCGATTTTTCTGCCAACTCTTTGCCGGCAATACCATTGCGCGACCACACCTCTGAAATGGTAAAACCCATCCCGCGCCACATTTCTGAAAAATGCCACGCAACGTTTCCCGATCCTGCAATGGATATCTTCATCGCAGCGAAAGTAACCCGCATCGGCGACAGAAGGAAACCTTTTAACGGATGAAATGAATACTTTGCCTGAATTCCAACAAAAAATTTCTGCACCAGGATCTTCCCTGTGTGAAAACATGGATGATAGGTCGCCAATCATTTCTTATTTTCGCCATTCTATGCAGCATCTTACTGCCTTTGAATTATTAACTCCTGAAAATTGGAGAGACTATGAATTGCTCGATTGTGGTGATTTCGAAAAGCTTGAACGCTTCGGTGAATACATTACTATCCGACCCGAACCACAGGCTGTATGGCACAGGGTATTGCCTGAGTCTGACTGGAAGAAGACTGCACATGTGAAATTTATTCAGAAAAGCAGCAATAGCGGTGAGTGGCAAAAGTGGAAGAAAATGCCCGATCAATGGAGGATTCAATATGTCCTCCCCAACCATCAAACGATTTCATTCCGGCTTGGTCTGACCTCCTTTAAACATGTTGGTGTTTTTCCGGAGCAGGCGGCAAACTGGGATTATATTGTTAAATCAATTGCTTCTTCTGGTAGTAGCAAACCCAAAGTACTGAACCTGTTCGCTTATACAGGAGGCGCATCGCTGGCTGCCTCCGCTGCCGGTGCAGATGTGACTCATGTTGATTCCATAAAGCAGGTAGTATCTTGGGCACGGGAAAATATGGAATTGAGCCGGCTTGAAAATATCCGTTGGACGGTTGAAGATGCTCTCAAGTTTGTGAAAAGAGAAGAGCGGAGAGGAAGCCGCTATAACGGGATCATTCTCGACCCTCCTGCATTTGGCCATGGACCGAAAGGAGAAAAATGGAAACTGGAAGAAAATATTGCTGAAATGATTGAATCTGTTTTGAAAATCCTCGACACCAAACATCATTTCCTGATTTTAAATGCATACAGCCTTGGCTTGTCAGCGATGGTGATAGAAAATCTTCTGAAAGGATTTGCAAAAAACAGGCTGCATATTGGCGAACTATATCTTCAGGCAAAAAGCGGTGTAAAATTGCCTCTCGGTGTCTTAGGTAAATTCTCTGGAATAAAATGATAAATCACCCGTCAATTAAATTTCACCTGCATAAAATGAAACCCGCTCTGAAGGAAAAATTCGGTGTGGTGCGTATTGGATTTTTTGAGTCTTACATTGATTCTCATCACCATGAAGATTGCGAACTTAATATCCTCGTGGAGCTGACCAGGCCACTTGGCTGGGATTTCTTTGCACTTAAAGAATTTATTGAGTTTAGACTGAAAACCAAGATTGATATCTGCACTCCCCGCGCTCTGAAGCCTGCGCTGAAAGATGAAATTCTCGCTCAAACTATTTTTGCATGAGAAAGAAAGAGGGAAGATTCGATTTTTTTCTTCAAGACATATTGGCAGCAATGAGACGGATACTTGAATATACTGATGGAATTTCTTACCATGAGTTTACTTCCAACTCACTTGTCAGAGATGCTGTGATTAGAAATTTTGAAATTATGGGTGAGTCTGTCAAACATATTCCCTTCGGGTTTCAAAAAAAATTCCGTCATATCCCTTGGCAAAGAATGTTTGATCTGCGAAATTTTATTGTTAATGAGTATTTCGATGTGGACGATGAAATACTTTGGGAAATCATCAACGTTGACCTCGCACGAAATACGGCTGACCTTGAAAGAGTGCTGAATGACAGAGATATTTCATTTAACCGGAAAAGAAATGTTCGAGAATAAATTTTTAATTAGCTGCAATTGCGCCCTCCGGTTCCTGAGAGTTGAGTTTGTTCTGATGCTGTCTT
>JADLBA010000243.1 GCA_020848015.1 Crocinitomicaceae bacterium
TACGCAAAGGATGCACTGGAAAATAAATTGATCTATGAACAGTTCCAATATATCAAGGTCAGGGTGGAGGGAATCTGATAGTGAATCAGTGTAGTTTTGAAAAATCAATAATGAAGAAACCCCGCGGATACTCCCATCCGGGGGTTTCTTTTTGCTACCCAGAAGCCGCAATGCAAGATGCATTGTGCTATTGCCACTCTGTGAAGAGTGAACGCACCGTATGAAGACTTATTTTTGTCCCTCGTTTAATTTTCCTCAGTATGAATCTGAACCTTAAGAGACCGCTCGCTTTTTTTGATCTTGAAACTACCGGCACTGATGTGGGAAAAGATCGCATAGTTGAAATTGCCGTGGTAAAAGTTATGCCTGATGGACAGATAAACACATTGCCCGCGCAGACAGGAAGGGAAAATAGGCTGCTGATTAATCCCTGTATCCCTATCCCTATTGAATCGTCGCTGGTGCACGGTGTGTATGATGCTGATGTAAAAGACGCTCCAACTTTTGAGCAGCTTGCACCAAAATTGTTCAAACTCTTGTTCGATTGTGATCTCGCCGGATTCAACTCGAATAAATTCGATATCCCCCTATTAGCAGAAGAATTTCTGCGTGTTGGAATTGATTTTTCTCTCGAAGGAAGAAACCTGATTGATGTACAGGTATTGTTTCATCTGATGGAGCCACGGACACTCAAAGCAGCGTATAAATTCTATTGTAATAAACAACTCGACGATGCACATACGGCATTGCCAGATGCTTATGCAACATTCGAAATTCTTAAAGCAATGCTCGACCGATATGATGGAATTGAGATTGAAGATGCAAAGGGTAAGAAGATAATCCCTGTGGTTAATGATATGCAGAAGATTCACGAAACCAGCGAAAGGCGGAAAAAGGCTGACCTTGCAGGTCACCTTGTCTTCAACGACGAAGGAAGGGTTATTTTTAATTTCGGGAAATTCAAAGGACAAATAGTGGAAGAGGTGCTGACTAAAGAGCAGGGATATTTTAGCTGGATGTTGCAGGCAGATTTCCCTTTATATACAAAAAAGGTGCTCACTGAAATTCGAAATGCTATGAAGGTATGAAGAGCCTTCATGTAACAATGCTGGTCTCCAATGACCTCGTTTTCGATCAGCGTGTTGCAAAGGTTTGCGATACTCTTACCGCCAGAGGTTTTACGATTACATTGGTGGGAAGAAAATTTGCCGGTAGCCCCAAAATACATCGCGCCTACCAAACCATCCGCTTTCGATTGCCTTTCAGAAAGGGCATATTATTTTATGCTTCATTAAATCTTCGCCTCTTCTTCTACTTACTATTTGCGAAAATGGATATCATACATGCCAATGACCTCGACACGTTGTTGCCGGCTTATCTCGTCGCGACGTGGAGAAAGAAAAAGATCGTATATGACAGCCATGAATATTTTACTGGTGCGGAGGGGCTGACCGGAAGGAAATTTCAAAAATGGGTTTGGGAATCTATTGAAAAAAGGATCTTTCCGAAACTGAAAAATGTTTTTACAGTGAATCGTTCTATTGCTTCTATTTATTCTGAAAAGTACAATGTTCCTGTGAAAGTGATGAGAAATATTCCAATATTTAACTCCTTGATTCATGTAAAATCACGCGAAGAACTTGGACTCCCTGGGGATAAAAAGATCATTATCCTGCAGGGAGCTTATATAGACCCGGACAGGGGAGGAATGGAAGCGGTGGAAGCTATGCAATTCCTTGAGAATGTCTTATTGCTTATCGTCGGATCCGGAAGAGATATGGAAAATCTAAAAAGGAAAAGAATCGAACTGGGGCTTGAAGACAAAATCCGGATTTTTCCGAGGATGCCTTATGAGGAGCTTAGGCATTATACCACTAATGCTGATCTCGGCCTTTCGCTCGATAAACCGGTTCACCTCAATTATACCTACTCACTTCCCAATAAATTGTTTGATTATATTCATGCGGGTATTCCCGTTCTCGCCAGCGATCTTCCTGAGTTGCGAACTGTTATTTTAGAAAGGAATGTTGGAGCAGTACTTTCAAAGGTAACCCCTGAAGACTTGGCGGAGGCTGTCCGGTCTATGCTGGAAAGTGGAGACTATGCTGTATGGAAAAGAAATGCAATTGAGGCGCGAAAGAATCTGAACTGGCAGAATGAATGTATGGACTTGATCAATGTATATCAGACGTTCTTATAAAGAAACTTCATCCATACCCATGGAATATTCAGCAGATAGAGAAGAAAGGACAACCTTTCTTTTTTTATTGCCAGTTCTTCTTTGTATAGATTTTTTACAAACTGTTTTGAAAGGCCTCCGGCACCGCAACGCGCGATTATTCCGTCAAACCGGAAGGCATAAATTTTTTCTCCCCATAGTTTAAGATGAAGATCGTAATCTCCCAGCACTTTAAGCGTAGTATCGAAACGGAAGGTTTCAAATACCGAACGATGGTAAAAAGCTCCCTGCTGATGCAGGGAATTTTTCCAGAGCAAGACCGCATCAAATCTTCCTCTGTGCACCGAAGGGACTTTAGGATGTCTTGTTCCTGAAACTATAGTATCTCCGTAAATTATTTTTATTCTGCCGGTGGCTTGTTGAGCTACCTTTTCAATAGTGTCAACCGATGAAAGTTCATCGTCGGCACCGAGAATATAAATCCATTCTCCGGTGGCTCTGTCAAGCCCTTTGTTGATGGCATCATATACTCCTGCATCTTTTTCTGAAATCAATGCTTCGATTTGGTGTTCGAAATGACGGAGTATCGTTAGACTTTGATCAACGGAGCCGCCGTCCACAATGATCAGTTCAATAGCAGGATAATTTTGCTGTATTACGCTTTCAAGCGCTTGTTTCAATGTATGCGCTGCATTGTAAACGGGGATGATAATACTGAATCGCGGTAAATACATCAGGTGGATTCAGAAACGATCGTAGAAATATCAGAAGATTCGCGCAATTCTCCGTTTTCGCATACAATGATCCGGCTGGAAAACTTCTGCATCGTAGCGTAATCGTGTGAAGCCATTAGTACAGAGGTTCCAGAACGGCTGATGGCGAGAAGTAAATTCAGAATTTCGAGACTGGTGGCTGGGTCGAGATTGCCGGTAGGTTCATCGGCAATAATGAGGTGAGGTGTATTCAGTAGCGAGCGGGCAATAGCCACCCTCTGTTGTTCACCACCGCTGAGTTCATGCGGCATTTTATAACTTTTGTCTTCAAGGCTCACAAGATCAAGAACGCTTTGAATGCGGCTGTCCATCGCCTTCTGGTCGGTCCATCCTGTAGCTTTCAGTACAAAGAGAAGGTTGTCTTTTACTGTGCGGTCAGTGAGTAATTCAAACGACTGAAATACGATTCCTATCTTTCTCCTCAGGTAAGGTATCTGTCGCTCCCGAATATTGTGAAGTTCATATCCACAACATAAACCTTTGCCCTTGCGGAGCGGGAGCGCACCATAGAGGGTTTTCAGCAAACTGCTCTTTCCAGTTCCCGTCCGACCGATCAGGTAAATGAATTCACCGCTATGAACTTTCAGGTTGACATCTCTGAGTACGACATTTTCATTTTGCTGAATTTGTGCGTGTTCAAGATGAATGACCACTTCATTTTCCATAATGGAAATATTCTTTATGATATGGCCAAATTAAAACGGAAGACGGACAGAAATAATTTCGGAGACAGAGTTTTTCAACAAAGGACTCAGCAAGCTATTACCATCAGTTAAAATAGAGTCTTAGGAGAATAAAATCGCGGTAAAGCGACTGAACACTGTTATTTTGGTAGCTGTCAGTATGCCGATCCATGATATTGAGTAGCCCCATGCTATAGGATAACTCTACGCTCAGGTCGGAGTTTTTCAGTTTTAATGGATATGCTATTCCTAAGTCACCATTGATACAATAGTTTCCCAATACCGGCTGAGGGTCATCAAAAATACTCAACGGAAAAACTCCCCGCAGTCCCACATTCAAAAGAGGAATTTTATGTTTTTTTTTGCTTAGCGTGAAGGTATAAGATATAGGAATCTCTACTGCAACAGGGAAAACCATGTGCTCCTCTTTATTTGTTACCTGGTTATTATATACGAGCTGTGAAGCGGAAAGACTCATTTCAGCCGCAAATCGCAAAGGCACTTTTTTCGTCTTGATAAAAATACCTCCGGCGACTCCGAACTTGTTTTTTACACTGACAGACCCATATCCGGAACTATCATTAAGTAAGTAGGCTGAAGAGTGTATGCGAAGGTTTGAGCGAGAGAATCCGAAAAACACACCAAAATTTTTTGCGCTTGCTGCTTTGGTCGAATCCGTATCAGATGCTTTTGCAATAGCAGGAAATACCAAAAAAAACAATAGAATCAGCCTTGCGATTCCTCCCACCCAAGTATAATTTATTGAAGGGCGGATTACTTTTTTCACGAGAAAGCAGTATTACTGAATATTAAAATCCGAATCCTCGAATTTGGGGTTCAGAGTAACCTCTTGTATTGTAATAACAATGTTTTGCCCTCCCTCATTCTGTTCAATCAATGAGGGGAATTTTATTCCCTTGCCAACTGTTATATAGGATTTGTAGAGGCTTTCGGAAGTCATTGCCTCACCATCACTCTCCGAAGTTTCAATACTTTTTACCCTTAGTCCTGAGGCAATATCAAAGTAGTGCGTAGCAGAGCCTTTCTTTTGTACAAGGTCAATAACGTAGGCTTCTTTTCCATCAATTACGTCAATCCCTTTTAATACCGGAGTGATACCATAAATACCGTAATGTGTTTCGAGGAGCAGATCATTTTGCATTTTCATATCCCTTATCTCGTCTTCGCTTCCATCCGCTTTTTGGCCCATTTGTGAAATTATCATTTTCTGGCCATTATAAACCTGTCTTACCGCCTCCATGGATCCCATGCTGACAATAAAAGAATACTTTGTCCGGTTTTTCATTTTCATAACCACATCTAGACTCATTTGCCCTACGGTCATCTGTCCTTTTTGCTGAAACGATTTAATCTTTTTGAGGTTTTTCTCGCCGCCAATAGCCTGAATATAATTTTTTAAAACAGTTTCAGCGGTTAAACCTTGTTTTGCAGGTTTCAATTCTTTGAAAACTGTTCCATCGGGATTGTAGAGATTAACCGACCCATTTACTGAAAACTTTTTTAGTGAAGGTATAATATCCCTGTTTCCCACCACAACGATATGCGAATTTTCCGGTTTCAGCCATTTCCGTGCTGCATTCTGAATATCGGTTACAGTTACGGCATTCAGTTTCTGTAAGTAAGTTTCATAGTAATCTTTTGGCAGGTGATATTTTTCAATATTAAGGGCAAAATTTGCAACTGTTTGTGGACGTTCGAGTGAGCGAGCAAAGTTACCGGTGATGATATTTTTGATCGTATTTAGTGTGCTGTCAGGTACCGGTTGATCAACCAATTGTTTCATTTCATAAAGTAATTCAGTGACTGAACTGTCGGTAACTTCATTGCGAACGCTCGCCCCCGCACTGAAATAGCCAATCACTTCATCGGGAGAAATAGTTGAATAAGCTCCGTAAGTGTATGCTTTGTCTTCTCGCAGGTTCTGCATCAGCCGGCTTTGAAATCCGCTTCCTCCCAAAATGTTGTTCAGTACATTAGCTACAATTGCATCTTGGGTTCCCGGTTTCAGATCAATGGGATAGGTAATATCAATAACACTTTGTACCGCGCCGGGCATCGGCACAAAGTCAACAGTGTTTGCTTTTGGTGCCTGAGGTGCAGGGTAGGAAAGTTCTTTTACAGTTCCGGCTTCCCAGTTTCCAAAATATTGCTGTGCCTGTTCTTTCGCTTTATCCGGTGTAATATCTCCAACAATGACAAGGTAGGCCACATTGGGTTTGAAAAAAGTTTTATAGTAATTGACAATATCGTCGCGGGTGATGGATTTCACGCTCTCTTCATTTTCACTCTGTCCGTACGGATGATCCTTCCCGTATCTTACAAGATTACCTATTCTGTCGGAGGCTGCGTCAGGGTCTGTCTTTTCGCTGGCAAGTGAAGACAAGATCTGCTTCCTTGTTTTTTCCAGTTCGTCGGCAGGAAAAGAAGGGTTAAACAATACATCTGTCATCAACTTCAGGAGCGCATCGCTGTGCTTTGTCAGACAAGCGGCATATATCCCGTCATAGGAGGTTGAAAGAGTCGCACCTATGAAGTCAGTCGCCTCGTCAATTTGTGCTTTTGTTTTAGTAGTGGTTCCGGAGCCAAGAAGTTTACCGGCAAATTCTACATATCCCGCCTTATCATTTTCA
>JADLBA010000244.1 GCA_020848015.1 Crocinitomicaceae bacterium
ATTTTCATTGTCCCTTCCGTTGAGGTTATGTATAATGAAGGAAGATTATTTCTGACTGTATTTAAAGAGGAATTCGCGTTCTTCTCTGGAGAGGCTATCATATCCTGAACGGCCTATTTTATCGAGAATTTCATCTACTCTTTTCTGTCTGTTGTTTTTTTCCTCGTTAAATTCCTCGTCTGCCTTGAACCTTGGATTCTTCTGTTTCACAACCATCAACGGTTTAGGGTGAAATAATTTTCTGAGGCGATCTAAAAATTTTTCAAGCCACACTGCCACAGGCTTTCCTTGTTTCAATTGTGCAGCATAAAAATAACCAAAAATTGCCCCACCTAGGTGCCCGATATGTCCACCAATGTTTTCTCCTTTTTTCAGACTCCACAGATCAATGACCACGAAGATGGCCGCCAACCAGACCAATTTGACATCAAAAACACCCAACAGCTTGATGACCATCGAAGGACGCAACGTAGCAATAGCGATAACAACCGCCATTGCCGATGCAGATGCCCCCAATATCAGGGAATTTTTCTCCAGCGCAGGAAAGACATTGTAAAAAATAAAATAGAGCATAAAACCCGAAAGTCCACCGAGTAAGTAAACCACTATCAGTTTCCTGCTATCAGCAATTTGTTGAAACAGCTTTCCTGCAGAATAAAGAAAGATCATATTAAAAAAGAAGTGACCGAATTCCGTGTGGGTAAACATGTGCGTAATGATGCTCCAAGGTCGCAACATCAGCCGGTGAATGTCTGAGGTGGATGCAAGAAAAAGATCATCACCTGTCGTAAGCGGAAGACTGCTATTTGAAAATTTGCAAAAGAGAAGGTAGAACTGAATGATCAGAAATATGGCAGAGTTCGCAATCAGAAGGCGGGTAAGCCCATCGCCATTCCGCACTGCATCTTTCACACTTTTCCAAGCACTCATAGTTCAATAATAGCTGTTGTGTTTGTATTTCCAATACCTGAGAACAAGGTAACCAAAGAGCATACCTCCAAGGTGGGCATAATGAGCCACATTGTCTGTTTCCGCGTTTTGGAATGCAAGAAATAACTCAAGTGCACCGTAACCGAATACGAGATAACGGGCTTTGATAGGTATTGGCGGGAAAAGTAAAAAAAGTTCTGTGTCAGGATAAAGAATGCCGAAGGCCAGCAACACTCCAAAGACAGCCCCCGATGCTCCAACAACCTTTGAATTAATGATTGCCTGAACATACTCCCTGAGATTTTCGGTCGGGTGTTCGTTGAGTTCTTTGACCATTTTCATAATTTCAAAATGGTTGACACCTTCATGAAGAAAGAAAGCTCCAATTCCACTAATCATATAATAAATCAAAAAACGATTTGGCCCCCACTGCATTTCCAACCGGCTACCAAAAAGGTAAAGCGCATACATATTAAAGAAAATGTGCGTAAAGCCGGCATGCATGAACATATGGGTTACGATCTGCCATGGCCGGAAAAACTCACTGCCTAAGTAGTGGCCCGCCAACATATCGTCGAGTTCCAGGGGGAGAAAATTCGTCGCAATAAAGAAGATCACATTGATAATAATGATATTCTTTACAACAACAGGTGCAGGACTGAACATACGCTTCTACAAAAATTGCTGATCGAGCATGGAACTCCCCAGCGTGATCATGGTCGGTTTATTATTTGCTGAAAAATAAGGTTGGTGGCAGGCAAACAGAAGTTTCAGCAGCTCCTGCATCTCAGGCAGAGTTAGCATCTGTCCATATTTTACAGAAGTACTTATAGCCATCGCCCATGCCAATGAAGACCGCTTGTCGAGGTGCAAAGCGCTTTCATTATTATATTGTTCAATGAATTCATCGAGCAGTTTTCCAGCGGTTACTGATCCAACATCAGCAGGAATACCTCTCACTGTCACTTTATTGCTGTCTGTCAAAATCAGATCAAACCCCAGTGAGAGTATTTCCTTCTGGATTCCGCTTAGAGCAATGAACTGCACCGGTGATATTTCAATCTCTTCCGGAAAAAGTATTTGCTGAATAAGCCCTTTTCCGGTTTCCAACTGCCGTGAATACCGTTCAAAGAGTACTCGCCTGTGCGCCCGTTGCTGATCAACAAGGAGAAGCCCTTTTTCCACTTCTACCATCAGATACTTTCGAAAAATCTGGAACGGGATGGCATCTTCATCCCATTCGGGTTTTTTGGGCAATTGGTCTGACTCCACAATATCTGAGCGGTGCTCTTCGGGTCTTTGGACATCTATCCGGCGGTTGATTTCGAGCAATTCTTTCCACCCTTCTGTACTGCGCTCCCGCTGATTAAACCATCCGGCCAGCGGAGATTCCTTTTTCTCTTGATGTGTACCAAATGGATTGAATTCCGGATTGACCCTGATCACAGGTTGTTTTATTTCAGTGGACGATGTGGGTACGGTCAACTGAATGCCCCGCTCCTGCTCAAAATCCAGTGTAGGAGAAATATTGTGTTTTCCGAGTGCTCTTTTTACTGCTGCATGGAGAATAGCATAGATCGCACGTTCATCGCGAAATTTTATCTCTGTCTTTGTAGGATGAATATTGATGTCGATCTGTTCGGGATCAATGGTGAGATACAACAAATAGAGGGGAAAATTTCCCGATGGCAACAAGCCATCAAACGCGCCCATGATTGCATGATGAAGATAAGTACTTCGGATGAAGCGGTTATTGACAAAGAAAAACTGTTCCCCGCGAGTTTTGCGAGAAGATTCCGGTTTCCCAATAAATCCTTCTACCCTGACGATATCGGTGTTCTCTTCTACTGGGACAAGTTTTTCGTTATACCGATTACCAAATACATTTACGATCCGTTGTCTGCGGGATGATTTGTAGAGCCTGAATATCTCCGATCCATTGTGTATCAATGTAAACTCGTTATCAGGATGTGTCAGTACTACCCGCTGAAACTCATCTACAATATGGCGGAACTCTATCGGGTCGCTTTTGAGAAAGTATCTCCGGGCAGGAACATTGAAAAATAGATTTTTCACCAGAAAATTGGTTCCTTCGGAGCATTGTTCTTCTTCCTGCTTGCGAAGACGCGATCCTTCAATATCAATCCGGCTGCCAAGTGTGGCCCCCTTTCGCTTTGTTTTCAGTTCTACCTGTGCTACCGCGGCAATACTCGCCAATGCCTCCCCACGAAACCCTTTTGTCATGATATGAAAAAGGTCTTCCGACTTTTTGATCTTGGAAGTTGCATGTCTCTCAAAGCACATTCGTGCATCAGTCTCAGACATTCCATCGCCATTATCAATAACCTGAATGGATGTTTTACCAGCATCCTTCACGAGCAGAGAAATGGAAGTTGCCCCTGCATCAATCGCATTTTCCATCAATTCTTTCACGACTGAAGCCGGTCGCTGCACCACTTCGCCAGCGGCGATTTGGTTAGCAACGGATTCAGGTAACATGTGGATAATATCAGGCATAAACACAATAAATCACATTCATAAAACGGAAAAAGTGGATTTGCCAAAGGGCACTTTCCGGGGGCACAAAGAAAAGAGTTTTTCCAATGCTAAGATAAAGATGATCAGTTTATCTGGCCGCTCTCAATCCAGCGGCTAACACTATTTTCAACCAACTCTTCCTGTTGATAATACCCGGCGATTTTTCGAAGCACCTCTTCTACGATTGCATCGGGGCAGGAAGCTCCACTGGTGAGAACGATTTTTACCGGTTGCTGAACCGGAAGCCAGTTATTGGTTGTTATTACACTGCGGGCTGAGTGGTCAAAATGGCGTATTTCGAAAGGCGAAAGTATTTCATCCGCACTGCTGATATAATAAACCGGCATCTTCCGCTCAAGAATAGTAACTAACTGAATTGTATTGCTGCTGTTATAGCCGCCGACAACAAGTGCGAAATCTGCTCCTGATCCGAGCACAGCTTCGGTAGATTCCTGGTTATCGTTGGTCGCATAGCACAGGGTGTCACGTGTATCGGCAAAGTGTCCCTCTCCATAAACACTTGTAATAACCTTCCTGAAATAATCGGCGATTTCTTGGGTTTCAGTTGCGAGCATTGTCGTTTGGTTAACCACTCCCACATATCTGAGATCTTTCTCCGGATCGAATCCTGCTGAATATTTCCCTTCAAAGTATTTGAAAAAATCTTCTCTTGTCAGTTCTCTCTGAATCACACGGCCAAGTAGTTTCGCCTCCTCCATATTTCTCACAATGATACTTGGAGCATTCTGGTTGCTGTGAGAAAAGGTTGCCCTTGTTTCTTCGTGCCGGTGTTTTCCATGAATGACGACTGTAAAACCTTTGTTACCAATCTCTGCAGATCGCTTCCAAACTTTTTCTACAAAGGGGCAAGTAGTATTGTATTTTGCCGTCTCCACACCTTTTTCTGTCAGCAAACTTTCAATTTCAATGGTTGTTCCGAAAGCAGGAATCACTACAACATCATCCTTTTCTAATTCATTCCAACTGATCAATTGATTTCCTTCAGTATCCATTATGAATTTCATACCAAGCGATTCAAGGTCATTATTCACAATGGGGTTATGAATCATTTGGCTCAAAAGGAATATTTTTTTACCTGGATTATCTGCAATGGCTTTATATGATATTTCGATAGCATTTTCCACCCCGTAGCAGAAGCCCATGTGGCGCGGAATAATAAAAGTGACCCCTTCAAAATCAATTCTGCCGGGTGAAAAATCCTTTTTTCTCGGATCATTAACTCTTCTCCATTCCTTGATTTTACCAATCACAGAAGACCGGTATTTTTTGGGAATATTAAAACTCTTCATGCTCTCAAAACTAACTAAAAAATTCTTTGTTCATTTTGTCCCGCTCAGCTTTTCGGCGGTGTATTCCCTTATTCTTCCACGCCGGTAAGCCTTCAGCAACGGCTTTATCCGGGAATCTCCTGACAGCTCTTTGCTCTGGTTGCAAAGTATCGCGACCGTTTCGAGACCTTTTGTATGAAGTTTTACCGGGTCTGTTTCATTTGGATGTTCCATCAGGTGAAGTGCCATACCATGTATCAATGAGAAAAGAATATCGGGGTTTTCTTCCAATCCCAGAATAACTGATGTTGACACATTGATGGTAATTTCAGGGGTACCGGCCAACCATTCCATCACATACGCATTGGCAACACTGCGCTGTTGTATATTTTCTCCATAGGGCGTTTTGCAAAGCCACTTCAATACCATTTTTACGTGTTCCCTGTCGTGAAAATAATCCTCTGCTTTTTCCCATCCATACTTTGACGGTATTTCAGGACAAAGAATCCCTTGTGCACACGGGGAATGCGATACAATAACTGCAAGCAGGCAAAGCAGAATGAGTTTTGTCATGAGACGACGGTATGATGCTCGACAAAGGAAACTCCATGCTGCTCTAATCCCGACAGCACAGGAAGGTAGATTTCCGGATGAACCGGCAGGCAGATACCTTTTAATGTTATCTTTCCTTCGAGGATCATTCCTGCGGCTATAGCAATTGGAAGGCCGACTGTTTTTGACATTGCAGTATAGGTACGGTTTTCTCCCAACACTGTCAACGATGATTGTATTTCATGTTGTTTACCATTGAGATAATAGTTGAAACGATGCCACATAACGAGCATATCATTATCATTTTCCCCTAGCTTCCATTTTTCTTCAATGAGCTGTTGTAACGCCATCGCAGGAGTCCCCTCCTCAATGTTAACGGGTTTATCATCAAAAATGCCCAACCACTTCAATCTGTTAATGGTATCCTCATCAATCGTAAACATTCTTCTCAGCTTCATCTCAACGTTGTCCTTCGAGGAGCAATTGACAAAAGAAGCAGTCAGTTCTCGCCAGGTAATAGAAGACGGTGATTCAAGCAAAAAGGAATCATCGGTGAGGCCAGTCTGAACAAGAACATTCCAGGCTTTGCAGAAGCCCGGTCTTCGCAAAGTCCCTCTAAACAGAGTTGGGATATTATCGAGCCCGTAGGTCTTTCTGTATTTCAATGAATCGCGGTTGGCGTAACCCTCAAATTTTCCTAAGGGAGCCACATCAACTTCCGTAATTCTCTCGAAGAGCCGCTGATAGGGAATGTACATGGCTTCATTTTCTCTAATAAAACGGGCGGTTCCACCATACCCGGCCAGCACTACATTGCGCGGATTCCATGTTATCTTATAATTCCACGGATTGTTGTCGGATTCGGGAGCTATCAATCCCCCCGTAAATGACTCAAAACTTTGGATATCGCCGCCATTTGAACGAATAGAGTCAATGATCTTCATGGCAGACATGTGATCAATACCCGGATCAACCCCCATTTCATTCAGAATCAGCACACCTTTTTCTCGGGCTTTTTGATCCAACTCCAACATTTCATCGGACACATAACTCGGCGTAATTGCATTTTTTGCAAAATGAATACAGTCATTGGCCACAACAAGATGCATTGATGCCGGAACCATTGAAATCACAATATCAGCATCGGCAATTTCGCTTCTGCGCTGTTCTTCGTCTGATACATCAAAGAAAAAAGCCTCCCCATGCGGGGAAGAGGCCAATTTCTGTGCAGCAAAAGAAGGGTCTTTATCTCCAATCCTGATTTTCCAGCCTGAATTGGGGGCTTTGCCGAGAAGATACCTGATGAGATCGGAACTGCTTCTCCCTGCGCCAATGATGAGAATTTTTTTCATAACCGCTTCCAGTAGATTCTAAAAATACTAATGCCAAAAGTAATCCATTGCAATTACGAATAATTTATGAATAGGAAGACCGACGCTGAATAACTTTGGCACAACCTTCGCCCATCGAGGTTATTACAAATAATTTTGACCTGAGATACTGCGCGCATGAATATTATTTTTATACTTTTTTCCCCTTCTTTATCCGTTTCACTTCTCCTGCTATGCCCCCGAAAATTGCCCTTTTCTCCATTAATAGGGAACCGTTCATCTCACTGGATAATAGCAAAAAAAAAGAATTAGTCTCTCCTTGTCAATTCTAAATATACGGGATACAGCCATGTGATGATTAACGGTATTACAACTAAAAGCAATAGTGAAGAAACCAATAAATTTATTGAATCATACTATTCATTCTAACCCTCTAATAACGTAGCACCTATCAGTGAATCCTTTTTATCGTAATATTACTGCTTCCATGATCAGACAAATATGCATACCACTCTTCATCGCCGTATTTCTTTTGGCTTGTCAGGGTAGCAGGCATTTTGCAAAACTTGGAACAAAACAGGAAATTGCAGGGCTCACTACTGAGGCAGCAAATAGTTATTACACAGCCCTGCTGAAAAACAGGAGTAATATAGACGCACAAGTCGGCATGAAAAAAACCGGTCAACTTGTACTCAATAATTTGCTAAATGATTTTGCCCGGTCGAAAAATTTCGGAACTCCCCGTGAGGCCGTTTATCAATTCCATACTGCCCGCGATTACCGGGATAGAATAAAGGGTGTCGGCATTGATCTTTTGCTCGCCGACTTTTACCTGGCAGATTACGATGCTGTAAAAAGTACTTACCTTTTACAGTTATATGATGAAGGTACGACGCTGCTTGAAGAGCAAAAATTCAGTGAGGCGGAAGCCCTGTTTTCTGAAATCAAACGCCTCGACCCCAACTACAAAGATTCAGGTGAACTTGCTGATATGGCATATCTCGAACCATTGTACAGGAAAGGAATAGAAGAAATGGATCACCAACGATACCGGGCGGCGTACGAAAACTTCCAAAGGGTTATTGAAAGAAAAGACCAGTACAAGAATACGCGAGATATGAGCAAACAGTGCATTGAGAAAGGTCGGTTTACCATAGCATTGCTTCCTTTTGAAAATGGCACCTCAACATTGGGTCTTGATGTAAAAATTTCTGCTTACGCATTGGATGCACTAACATCGGTCAATGATCCATTTCTACGGGTAGTAGATCGTGATCACATGCAAGCCATATTGCAAGAGCAAAAGCTACAACTCAGTGGTGTGGTAGATGATGCAACTGCTGTAAAAGTCGGAGAGTTAGTGGGAGCCAATGCCATTCTCACCGGCACCGTGCTGAGTTATTCGGCAACAACCGGAACCTTGCGTTCCAAAACACGCGATGCCTTCGAGTCATATTCATTTAAAAAATTGAATCCTGTTGATGGAAAATATTATTATGAAACTCGTTATAGACCTACAAATTATACTGAATATTACAACTCAGCCTCCAGTTCAGTGAGCTTCCAGTACAAACTGATCACCCTTGAAACGGGCGAGATCATCAAAACAGAAATCATTGAAAAAACCGTGAATGACGAGGTACTTTATGGAAAATACACTGGTGAAGTCAACAATCTATTTC
>JADLBA010000245.1 GCA_020848015.1 Crocinitomicaceae bacterium
CACGAAAACGATTGATTCTCTAGTTCAACGTTTGCCGGTGCTCTATGATGGAAAAGACAAGGCCGGCTAATTTTACCGCACTTCCTTTCATTTGCTTTTCTCGTATATATCCTTCCGCATCCCTGAAATATCAGATGAAATATACCGCATTGATGATGCAATGAGGGCGGGCTTCGGGTGGACCCTCGGCCCATTTGAGACTTGGGATGCAATTGGAACCGAACGGGTGTTCGGTGATCTAAAATCTGCAGGCGTTCAATTAGCACCTTGGGTGGAAGAAATGTTCGCTGCCGGCATTAAATCATTTTATACCATAAAGGACGGCAAACGACTTTTCTATGATATTCCGTCTAAAATCTATAAAGAAATTCCCGGCCAGGAAAAACTACTGGTACTATCCAATCTTCCAGAGAATACCATTGTGTGGAAAAACAGCGGTACCATTATCCGAGACATTGGCGATGGCATTCTTGCTCTTTCCTGGAATACAAAAATGAATACGATTGGAAGTGAAGTTATTCAGGGTATTCATAAAGCGATTGACCTCGCAGAGGCGAGCTATAGGGGACTTGTATTATACAACGACGGGGAGAATTTTTCTGCCGGTGCCAATGTGGGTATGATCTTCATGATGGCTGCTGAACAAAACTGGGACGACCTCGATATGGCGATACGTACTTTCCAGAAAACTACTATGCGTCTCCGCTATTCATCCATTCCTGTGGTGGTTGCTCCGCACCATCTCACTCTGGGAGGAGGATGCGAAATTTCAATGCATGCTGATAAAGTAGTCGCTTATGCAGAGAGTTATATCGGCCTTGTTGAATTTGGTGTAGGTGTTATTCCCGGTGGCGGCGGAACAAAAGAATTTGTGTTGCGTTGTTCGGAAGAATTTGAAGAGGGGGACATCCGTACCAACAAGTTCCGCAAAAGATTTCTCACGATCGGACAGGCAAAAGTGAGTACCTCCGCACACGAAGCTTTTGACTTGGGCTACCTGCGACACGGAATTGACGAAGTCTGTATCAGCCGAGTTCATCAGTTGGTGCGAGCAAAGGAGGCCTGTCTAGAACTCGCTGATAATGGTTATGTGCAGCCGGCACCTCGAAAAGATATTACTGTACTGGGCATTGAAGCGTTGGGCATTGTGTATGCAGGAGCCAATTCAATGCGTTCGGGGAACTATATTTCAGAGCACGACCAACTTATCTCCGAGAAATTAGGAACCGTTATGTGTGGCGGAGATATTTCAGCACCTTGCCAGGTAAGTGAAAACTATCTTCTCGACCTCGAACGCAAAGCCTTTCTCGAATTGTGCTCGCAGCACAAAACATTAGAGAGGATGCAGAGCCTATTGACAAGTGGAAAAATACTCAGAAACTAAAATTTATTATTGTAATCATGGATGCATATATCATTGGCGGATACAGAACAGCGGTGGGAAAAGCACCCCGCGGAGTTTTTCGCTCCACCCGTCCCGACGATCTCGGCACTATCGTAATACGTCACCTGATGTCGAAATTCCCGCAACTTGAAAAAGAAAGAGTGGACGACGTAATCGTTGGAAATGCAACACCCGAAGCAGAGCAAGGTCTCAACGTGGGTAGGATGATCTCAATGATGGGGCTTGATACTGATAAAGTGCCGGGAATGACCGTTAATCGTTATTGTTCTTCCGGACTCGAAACCATTGCTATTGCTACCGCAAAAATCAGAAGTGGAATGGCAGACTGTATCATTGCCGGCGGAGTAGAAACGATGTCTCCCATACCTTTTGGCGGCTGGCGGATTGTGCCAAATGCCAAGGTCGCAAAAGAACATCCCGACTGGTACTGGGGAATGGGACTCACCGCAGAAGCGGTGGCAAAGGAATTTAATGTCAACCGTGAAGATCAGGATGCATTTTCTTTGGTTTCTCATCAGCGAGCGATCAGTGCAATTGAGTCAGGAAAATTCAGTGAAGAAATTGTTCCTGTCGAAGTATCGGAAGTATTTCTCGATGCTGATGAAAAAAGACAGGAGAAAAAATTCGTGGTAAATACAGACGAAGGCCCGCGCAAGGATACCTCACCGGAAGCACTCGCAAAGCTGAAGCCGGTATTTGATGCGCACGGGACTGTAACAGCAGGTAACTCCTCTCAGACCTCCGACGGAGCTGCTTTTGTACTGGTGGTTAGCGAACAGATGCTGAAAGAACTCAATGTTTCGCCCATTGCAAAATTGAAAAGCTATCACGTTTCTGCACTGCCTCCCCGCATCATGGGGGCAGGCCCCATCTATGCAGTACCCAAAGCCATTGAACGTGCGGGATTAAAAAAAAGTGATATTGACCTCTACGAGTTGAACGAGGCTTTTGCCTCTCAATCACTGGCAGTGATCAGAAAACTTGAATTGGATCCGCAAAGGGTGAATGTTAATGGTGGAGCTATTGCCCTCGGACATCCCCTCGGGTGTACAGGTGCAAAACTCACCGTGCAACTTCTCAATGAAATGCGCAGGCGCAAAAATAAATTTGGCATTGTAACAATGTGCGTCGGAACAGGCCAAGGTGCTGCGGGAGTATTTGAACTTTTGTAAAATTTGTTTTTCTCTAAAAAAAGTATGCTGTATTTGCTACATTCGCTAACTATCACAAAGAAAAAAAACATCAATAAAAAATAATATGTCAGCCTCAACCGATCTCAAACCCATCACCGGAGGTGAATTCCTGATCCGCGGAGTACAGGCTTCCGAAATCTTCATTCCAGAAGAGTGGGGAGAAGAACAATTGATGATGAAGCAGACCTGCGATGATTTTGTAAACCAAAACGTAGTTCCTAAGTTAGAAGAAATTGATCATCAGGAACCCGGTCTGATGGAGAAAATTCTCGATAAATCAGGAGAACTGGGATTGCTGGGGATATCGGTGCCTGAAGAATATGGGGGTATGGGGATGGATTTTAAAACTTCAATGCTCTGTACCGAATCACTCGGAAAAGGACATGCTTTTTCGGTAGCTTATGGTGCACACACCGGTATCGGCACACTGCCTATTCTCTACTATGGGAACGAAGAACAGAAAAAGAGATTCATCCCTAAACTCGCTACCGGTGAGTGGAAAGGCTGCTACTGTCTCACGGAGCCGGGCTCAGGATCAGATGCCAACTCCGGAAAAACTAAAGCAGTGCTCTCGGAAAACGGCAAGCACTATATCCTCAACGGTCAGAAGATGTGGATCACCAACGCAGGTTTTGCGCATGTGCTAACGGTATTTGCAAAAATTGATAATGATGAAAACCTCAGCGCATTTATCCTTACCCGCGATATGCAAGGAATTACTTTCAATGCAGAGGAAAAGAAAATGGGAATTAAGGGGTCGTCCACCCGTCAGATATTTTTCAATAATGTAATGGTGCCTGTCGAGAATTTATTGTACGAGAGAGGAAAAGGATTTCATATCGCTGTGAACATTCTGAATATCGGACGAATCAAACTTGCCGGAGGTGTATTAGGTGGATCAAAACAAGTTTGCGATGATGGTATCCGCTATGCAAACGAGAGGGAACAATTTGGACGGCCAATCGCAAAATATGGAGCTATCCGCCGAAAAATTGCGGAGATTGCCACCCGCATATACGCATTAGAATCTGCAACCTACCGCGCCACACAAAATATAGATGATGCAACGAATGCACTCGTGCAATCAGGAATGGATAAGGGTAATGCTACTATCAAAGGCATCGCTTCATTTGCTCCTGAGTGTGCTATACTCAAGGTATTCGGTTCTGAAGTGCTGGATTTTTCTGTTGATGAAAGTCTGCAGATACATGGCGGTATGGGCTACAGTGCAGAAACCCGAGTGGAGAGAGCTTACCGTGACAGCCGTATCAACAGAATTTTTGAGGGAACCAACGAAATAAACCGTCTTCTCACTGTGGATATGATCCTGAAAAAGGGATTGAAAGGTGAACTTGATTTGATGACTCCTGCTACAGCCGTAGCAGGGGAGCTGATGTCTATACCGGATATGAGCGAGCCACCGGCGAATGTATTTGCTCAGCACAGTCTCTACATAGCCAACTTCAAAAAAGCGATCCTTATGGTGGCAGGAGCCGCCGTACAAAAATTGATGAACGAACTGCAGAAAGAACAGGAGGTGTTGATGAACATCGCCGACATGATCATAAATACTTATGTGGCTGAGAGCACCCTGCTTCGTACACAAAAACTGGCGACGATAAGAGGAGAGGAGAATGTTCGTGAGCAGATAGAAATGATGAAGGTATTTATTTATGATGCATCTCTGGTAATAGATGAAAGTGCAAAAGAAGCACTACTCTCTTTTGCCACAGGAGATGAACAACGCATGATGCTCACAGGTCTGCGGCGGTTTACGAAAATCGAACCCTTCAATATCAGAGATTCAAGAAGAACAGTTGCGGCGCGCATGATTGCAGAAAACAAATATTGTTTCTGAAGCAACCTATTCCACAAGAAGATTATTTCGTTCATGAAAAGTTCCGGATGCCGGAACTTTTTTGTTTCACTTTCAGGCAGAAACAAAATTCCTTAACAGGCTCTCAGAATTTTTCTATCGCTCCGAGACCAAACAGAGCATAGTCATATTTCACCGGATCATCCGGGGCAAGTATCCGTAACTCAGCATCCAATTCTCTGACCGCTTTCCAGTCGTTTTGTGCACGTGTTAGCAATCCGATTTTACGCGCAATATTACCGGTATGCACATCCAGAGGGATACTCAGCGATGCGGCAGGAATTTTTTTCCAAATGCCAAAATCAACACCCCGGTTATCGTTTCTGACCATCCATCGCAAGAACATATTTAACCGCTTAGCGGATGATCCGGCTAATGGATTTGAAATATGTTTTTCTGTTCTCTCAGGGTGAGGAATAGAAAAAAATATTTTTCTGAAATAGCCGATAGAGTCAGCAGAATTATCCCTCCCTGAAAATCCATCCGTAAAAATCTTTTCCAACCCACCTTTATGTTCATAGATATTTTTCAGTGCTCTGACAAAAAAAGTAAGATCAGTGCCATTGAATGTACGATGCACTGCTCCTTTGATTTTTTTGAGATCCCCCGGCGAATGATCCATAACAAACCTGAAGGGATCATCTTCCAGAAATTTCATCATTTGATTTGAACTTGCAATGATTGATTTTCGGTTGCCCCATGCAATAGTCGCTGTAAGAAATGCACTGATCTCGATGTCCTCCCTCAAAGAAAAGCGGTGGGGAATGGAAATCGGGTCATCAAAAATAAAATCGGGGCGGGCGAAACGCTCGTATTTTTCATCGAGGAAATTTTTCAAATCACACTTCTCTAAAGAAGGCAAATCCTTTTTTTCATTTTCAACAACTCTCATTCAATCTTCAGGACTCATTAATACATATTGAAGAATATTCGCTCCCATTTTTAATGCCTTTGTACGGGTCTCTTCTGAATCCTTGTGCACTTCAGCATCTTCCCATCCATCGCCGAGATCGCATTCGTAATCATAAAAACAGACAAGCCGCCCCTCGAAAATCAACCCAAAACCTTGGGGTGCTTTTTTGTCGTGCTCGTGAATTTTCGGAAGGCCATTTGGAAAATCGTAGGTCTGGTGGTAGATTTTGTGACCGAACGGCAGCTCTACAAAATCGAGCTCAGGAAAAACTTTTTTCATTTCTTTCCGGATAAATTTATCCAATCCATAGTTGTCAGAAATATGTAAAAATCCGCCTGCTTCGAGGTATTGGCGAAGATTTTTTACATCATCCGAAGAGAAGATCACATTTCCGTGACCTGTCATGTGTACAAAAGGGTAGTTAAATATTTCCGGGCTGCCCACATCAACAAATGGCACTTCGGGGTTGATATTCATGCTCAGATTTTTGTTGACATAAGTGACAAGGTTCGGAACGCTTGTGGGGTTTGCATACCAGTCCCCACCGCCTTTGTATTTGAGGACTGCTATCTGGTAGCTGGGCGGCAGAGCGATGAACGATGTAATCGCCATCCAAACAGGGAATAAAAAGCTGAAAACTCTGAATCGGCGAAAAAACATTTTTTTAATGATTGATTCGCAAATTTAGAAAATAGCTGTCTTTATCAATAGCCACTTCAGCAACCATGCAATTGATGTTTCTATAATTTGAAAAATGTGGGGTTTTACATACCCCCATTATAATTTCAAAACATCACGTTCCATCAGTTCTACTAAGATGACTGCTGTTTCACTTGATCCAATTGCCCATCATCTTTAGCCCCTCTATTGTCAGCACAGATTCCGGATGAAACTGTACACCTCTTATATCAAAGAATTTGTGCCTAAGCCCCATAATAAGACCGTCTTCATTCTTCGCGGTTATTTCGAGTTCTGCAGGAAGGGAAGTCTCGTCTGCCACCCATGAATGGTAATGACCAACCTCAAATTCGTCGGGCAGTCCTTTAAAGAGAACCTCATCATTCACCACCGGCCTGCAGGTAGAAGTGACACCGTGCAGTACCTTTTCAAGATTTATTAGTTTGCCCCCAAAAACTTCGGCAATGCATTGCAATCCGAGACATACACCTAATATTGGCTTGATTCCAGCATATTTCCTGATGACATTATTGGTAATACCCGCCTCACCAGGCAGCCCCGGTCCAGGCGAAAGAATGATCCTGTCAAAGTTTTTTACCTGTTCTAATGTGATTTCATCATTGCGAACCACGGTCGTGAAAGCAAACTGATCGCAATAGTGTCTCAGATTATAGGTAAATGAGTCGTAATTATCAATGATGAGGATATGCAAAAGACACGAAAATTTTTCCCGCAAATAACGGATTTTAGAGCGCTCAGAATCATGCTTTCCGCCTGTACTAATAGTGAATTTTTAAAAAAAGCTACATTTGACCAATAAAACATACTATGAAAAAAATTATCCAATCCTCTTCCGCTCCCTTACCTATCGGGCCATATAGTCAGGCTGTGCTTGCCGGAAACACCCTTTATCTTTCTGGGCAGATTGCTATTGACCCTGCAACACAAGAATACACACCAACCGACATCGAATCGGAGACAAGTCAGGTACTGGCAAATATTGATGCCGTTTTGAAAGCCGCAGGGATGGGTTTTGAGCACATAGTCAAGACCAGTATTTTTCTCGCTGACATGAATGATTTTGCGAAGGTCAATGCACTATACTCAACCTGTTTTTCATCCGAATTTCCCGCAAGAGAAACGGTGCAGGTCTCTGTTTTACCAAAAAATGCGAAGATCGAAATATCCATTATTGCCTTTGATCCCAAGATCAGCCTCAACGGATAAAGGTGTAACTTTGAATAAAATAGTCTGATATGTTACTAAGAAAATTTCTCTACTATCTGAATCCGCTGAATCTTTTCAGAAAAGAAGATGTGAATATAAACCTTCGACTTATGGGGGGAATAAATAAGATAACTATCCTGATGTTTATTATTTGCCTGATAGTTATTGCAGTGCGCTGGATCACACGCTGGTAATGTGTCCATAACAGACTTCATTGCCACCCAGTGCTATTCCGGCATCCGCTGTTCAGTCTGTCCACTCCAACGTTTCGGTAATATGCAGAATGTCTTTTTTCAAAAAGTCGAGAACAGGGGCTATGGAGTCGGGATTGGGTTTATTGAAAAAATAGAGCGAGCCCCGAAAGAAATGTTCCGTGCTGTCTGTCAAAAAAAATTGCACCTGCGAAGCTGCATCGCCCTGAATATTGTAAAAGATTCCATAGACTTTTTTATCTGGTAGGGAAATGTGTTCACGCCTGAATCCAGAGGCGCGCATTTCGTGTTTCGCAACAAAATCATAGGAGTCACGGATAAGCTGATCAAGATTTCCTTTTACTGGTAAATAGGTACAGTAAACGGTCGCTTTCAATCGTGGAAAAGCAATATTAAACCAACAGGAATCTTCCGAAGACTTATCGCGGTAGATCTCCACGGTTGCATAATTAGGTATGTCAAACGAAAGCGGACATTTCGAGTCATAATGGGTATATGCCTTTCTCGGTAAATCAATACGAAAGTAGCCTCGCGGTTTCGGCATCATTTCAGTGCCGGAGCCGATCTTGAAAAATGAAATGGCAAGAGCAATAACAAGCATTACAGATATCAGTAATATCAATGGCTTCCATTTCATCCGTTACTGTCGTTTTCCCCGTTATTCATTTCGGCCACAGGCAGTGAAACCTTCACCCTCTTTATTTTCCTTTTGTCGGCGGCTTCAATGGTAAAGCGGAATCCCTCAAAAGCTATTGTTTCTCCTTTGTCCGGGATTCTTCCCGCCTGTTCGATGAGGAAACCGGCAAGGGTGCTGCTGTCACCACGCGACTCTTCAAACCGATCACCGTCAATACCCATCACCTTATACATATCAACCAGAGAGATTTTTGCTTCCACCACATAGGTAGTTTCATCTAATTTTGAGTATCGAAGTTCTTCGTCATCGAACTCGTCTGAGATATCACCCACGATTTCTTCGAGAATATCTTCGAGTGTTACAAGTCCCAGTGTACCACCATATTCATCTACCACAATAGCAAGGTGAATTTTTTCTTTTTGAAATTGCTGGAGCAGGTCATCAATCTTTTTGTTTTCCGGAACGAAGAAAGGCTGACGAATCAGCTTCTGCCAGTCAAAGTCAATCTCATCAATATAGGGAAGAAGGTCCTTTACGAAGATAAAACCCACTATTTCATCAGCGGAGTCGCGGTAAACAGGCCAGCGGGAATACCCCTTTTCAAGTACTGTTTCCATCACTTCAGATGAAGTATCACTGATCCACAGAGCGGCAATGTCTGTGCGTGGAGTCATAATCTGTCTAACTTCTTTCGCACCAAAAGTTACAATGCCTTCAAGTATTTTATGCTCTTCCTGCGATCGGTTTTCATCGGTAGTCAACTCAAGTGCATGCCCCAGTTCATCCACAGAAATATTTCCGCTGGTTTTTTTTCTCAGAGCATCTTCTAAAAAACCCGACGTGCGTATCAGGAGCCATGAAAGCGGATGGCATACTGTCTGGATAACGATCAACGGAGCCGCCATAAAACGCGCTGTTTTCAGATTATTTCCTGTGGCATAAACCTTAGGTACTACTTCACCAAAAAGGACAATGATAAAAGTAACGACAACAACGTTCAGTACGATAGCAAGCCAAGATGGTTGAACATCGGGGGGTACCCATCTTTCCATAAGACTGGTGCTGACAATGATCAATGCAATATTCACCGCATTGTTTACGATAAGGATGGTGGCAAGTAGCTTTTTGGGGCCACTCTTCTTGTTGGGTTTTTCAAGAAGCCTTAAAATATTCTGACTATAACTGTCTTTTGACTCCTTTAATTCTGCCCGCTGTGCAGGAGTAAGTGAAAAAAGAGCGACCTCACTTCCTGAAACCAAAGCACTGCACACTAAAAGCAACAGCACAAGCACCAATGGGCCTGCGCTGTCTAAAATTCCCGAAAGGAAAACAGTAGATAAGTGAATGCTAAACTCTGTGTCCAATTAGATGTGAATTCGTTTGCTTTCTTCAGAACGGAAGATCATCCGATCCGTTCGAAGAATAATCCGGTGCCGGAACCGCCTCCGGTGTACTGGGTGCATTGAAGCCCCCAGACAAACTTCCTTCGGATGATTTGCTTCCGAGCATCTGGAAATCGTCGCATACCACTTCCGTAATGTACTTCGTCTCTCCTTCTTTAGTGGTATAACTGCGGGTGCGCAGCTTGCCCTCCACATAGATTTGCATTCCCTTTTTCAGGTACTGTTCAGCAATACCCGCCAAGGAAGGTCTGCTAATGGTAATGTTGTGCCAGTCGGTCCTCGACTTTTTTTCGTTCGTTTGTGAATCCTTCCAGTTTTCAGTGGTCGCCAAAGAAAAATTGGCAAGTTTACCACCGTTCTCAAACGATTTGATTTCGGGATCTTTCCCAAGGTTTCCAATCAGGATTACCTTATTAATTCCTCCAGCCATTGTGAAAAGTTTTAAGGGTTAATTGATGGCACAAATATAAGAGGGTTCATCCGGCCATACCAGTATAGGTTATCGGTATAATATAACCAATATGCTATCTCTACGCACTGCATCATGCCTCCCGGGTCTCCAGATACCGTTCAATCAAACGCGGAATACCATATTGCCCCAAATCAGAAAGCCGCACCTTGGTCAACCCCTCCATTTTCTTCCAGTTTTTTCCCGGATCGGCTTCGATGAAACAGGCATATATCTTTCTGTGTGAAAGAATATGAACGAACTCGCTGGATATTTTTTCTATGAAAACTCCGGTGGGCAATCCATACTTCTCCGCAAACGCAGGGAATACTTTTGAAATATCCTGCCTGTACTCTGAGTCAACCGATGGAAAGTCGTAAAGTCCTTTCCAAATGCTGCTGTGAGAGCGCTTTCTGATAAAAACATCACTGCCATTTTTCAGCACAAGATAATACATCCACACATTTTTTACCACCGTTTTTTTAACCTTCACCGGCAACACTTCAACAAGGTCTTTTTGTCTTGCTATACATTCTATGGTAAACGGGCATTCATCACATGCAGGTTTTTGAGGAGTGCAGACCAGCGCCCCGAACTCCATAATCGCTTGGTTAAAAAGACCAGGGGTATTGCCTGGCACCAACTCACCGGCGATCTTTTCAATTTTCTTTTTACCCGATGGCTGATCAACCGGGGCTTCCACCCCAAATATTCTTGAAATAACACGCAACACATTGCCATCCACAACGACTCTTTTTTCATCAAAGCAGAAAGAGGCAATAGCCGCTGCGGTATAGGGACCAACTCCTTTCAGTTGTAGGAGGTCATAATAATTATCTGGAAACCGCCCATTAAAGCGGTTTACGACTTCCCTGGCCGCAATATGAAGATTCCTCGCCCGTGAGTAATAACCCAATCCCTGCCATGCCCTGAGCAATTGATCCTCACTGGCAGCAGCGAGCGCTTTCACATCGGGGAACAATTCTGTAAGACGATAATAATAACCGACTCCTTGGGCTACCCTCGTTTGCTGAAGGATCACCTCTGAAAGCCATATTTTGTAGGGGTCACGGGTATTTCTCCACGGCAGTTCCCTGTAAGATTTTCTATACCAGTTGATCAGCCCTGAAGAGATGTCCATTCAATTCAATAAATAATAAAGTGCTAACAATCAACAAAAGAAGTATTTGAATTTCGACAAAGCACACTATATTTGCCGCCCCAAATTTTAGTAAAGAAATACAAATTGATAAATAAATTTCAAGGAAATGACAAAGGCGGATATCGTGACTGAAATTTCGAATAAGTCAGGAATCGACAAAAATGATGTGCTAGCCATCGTTGAAGGATTCATGGGAACTGTTAAAAATGCAATGGAAAACGGAGAAAATGTTTACCTGCGCGGTTTCGGAAGTTTCATTGTAAAGAAAAGGGCAGAAAAACTGGGGCGCAATATCCTCGCAAAAACCAGCGTGGTTATTCCAGCCCATTATGTTCCTGCATTTAAACCTGCAAAAGAGTTTGTTGATTCTGTGAAAGAAAAAGTGAAGGTGGCAGAACATGCCTGATTTCAGAGCAAGACTGATAGTGCTTGCAGTAGTGAGCCTTGGTCTCTTCGTTCTTTTTTTATGGTTACCTAAGCAGCCCGCCTCCGCTTTGGAGAAGGTCAGTAAAACTGCCGACCCCGACTCTTTAAAGCTTCAGCAGGCTATAGAACTGGTAAACGGTTCCAGCCCTATGGAGGGGATACAAGTATTGCACGATTTGGTGGCAAAAGACTCCACTAATATTGAAGCTCAATACTGGCTGGGAGTTTTTGCTGTTAAATCGCAGCAGTTTGAGAAGGCGATCCGTCGCTTTCAGACAGTGTTAGCGATTGATCCGCAATACCTCGCCGCCCACATAGATATGGGAGGTCTATACCTTGAAATGGACAGTTTGGAAATGGCTGATGCCTGTTTCAGAAGAGGTATCGGGATAGACTCTACCAACAATTATGCTCTCCTGTTTGCGGCGCAAACCGAAGAGAAGTTGGGGCTGCTGAAAGACGCTAAAAAGAATTATGAGCAATTACTCAGGCACAACCAGGATACCATAGTATCCAAGCGTGTAGCTGAATTTATTGATAATATTGACAAAAAATTAAATCCGTAGAACAATGCCTTGCGGTAAAAAAAGAAAGCGCCATAAAATGGCCACACACAAAAGGAAAAAACGCCTCAGAAAGAACCGCCACAAAAAGAAGGTGCGTTAGTGCATCGCTCTGGTGCAGACAGGGCTATACTAGCCGAATGTCTGAATTAACTCTTTTGAGAAGGGGAAATAATAGTTCCCTTTCTTTTCCTTAGCACCCAACATTGAACGCTGAACTGGTCATAAATGCGACTCAGAACGGAGTGGATATTGCTCTTCTCCAAGATAAGGCGCTGGTAGAACTTCATCGTGAGCATACCAATCAACAGTATGCGGTAGGCGATATTTATCTCGGAAGGGTACGGAAACTTATTCCGCACCTCAATGCTGCATTTGTAGATGTAGGTTATGAGAAGGATGCATTTCTTCATTACCTCGATCTCGGCCCGCAGTTCAGTTCTCTGAACAATTTCACACTGCGAACTATCAGCGGGGAACAGAAATCGGCAGACCTCATCAACTTCCAGATGTCACCCGACATTCGCAAGGAGGGAAAAATTAAAGATGTTCTCGGATTGAGCAACGTAATTCCCGTCCAGGTGGCAAAAGAGCCGATATCTCAAAAAGGACCCCGGCTTACTTCCGAACTGACACTCGCAGGGCGATACCTCGTGCTGGTTCCTTTTTCAAACAAAGTGTCGCTGTCGAGCCGCATAACCGATGAGCCGGAACGCGACCGTCTTCGCAAGCTGATGCACAGCATCCGCCCGTCAAATATGGGCGTGATTATCCGTACACAGGCAGAAGGAACAAAAGTTGCTGAACTCGACCAAGACCTCCAAGAACTGGTAAAACGCTGGGAGGAGATGTATAAAAATATGCGCACTGCCAGAGCCCCGCAGCGCATTCTCGGTGAAATTGATAAGACATCTTCTGTTCTCAGGGATCTTCTCACCGAAGATTTCACAAGCATCCACGTGAACGATGAAAAGGTGGCCTCCATAGTTCGGGACTACCTAAAGTCTATTTCTCCGAGTCAGGAAAATATTATTAAACTACACAAAACTCCCGATCTTTTTGACCTGTTTAATATCCATCGCCAGATCAAAGCGTCATTTGGCAAGCAGGTCAATCTGAAAAGCGGTGCCTACCTGATCGTAGAGCATACCGAAGCCATGCACGTAATTGACGTGAACAGTGGCAATCGCAAAAATGCTTCAGTAAAAGACCAGGAAGAAAACGCTCTTCAAACCAACGTAGAATGCGCAAAAGAAATAGCCCGGCTGCTCCGTCTCAGGGATATGGGTGGTATTATCTGTATAGACTTTATTGATATGCAGAACCGCGAAAACCAGCGTCAGTTGCACGAGGCATTGCGCGAGCACATGAAACAGGATAAAGCCAAGCACAATGTGCTTCCACCAAGCAAATTCGGTGTAGTGGAAATTACCCGCGAGCGAGTGAAACCGGTCACCAAAGTCGTAACCACTGAAAAATGTCCGAGTTGCGATGGAAAAGGTAAGGTTGAAGCCCCGGTTCTTTTCACTGATGAATTAGAAAACTCCGTTCGTTTTTTAGCAGAAGAGGGTCGCTATAAGCATATCCGTATTGTAGTACACCCCATGGTAGAAGCCTATCTGAAAAAAGGATACTTCAATAATATTCTCAAGTCCTGGAGAAAAAGGCATAAGATCAAAATTCAGGTAGAGGCTTCCTCATCGAACGAGTTTTTAGAATATCATTTCTTTGATACCGAAGGGGAAGAGATCAATCTCTGAGAAAAAAGTTTACATCAATTCAGGAAATGCAATAAACCATTTCTTCACCGGTTCATTCAGTCCTTTCAGTGTTTGCTCATCGCCGGCCATAGAAGCATCCACTATTCTTCCGTCTTTCATCCTTATGAGAATTCCTCCCGCTTGCTGGCTGTAAGCCCTGTTATCCACCAGATCATGTATCACAAAATAAGCAGATTCTTCTTCTGTAACAGAAAGTTTTTCAGCAACCACAACCATTTTCTTTTTAATTTTTTCTTCGGGGAAAGGTTCTCTTCCTATTTCTATCTTAAACAAATTGCGGTTCACGATGCGAGAAGACAGCTCAGATAATACCCTGTCAGGGTAGCGTTGCCATACTTTCAGCGAAGTAAGAATATCATAATCATCTAATTGAACAAAGGCTTCCAATGCCTGTGGGTCACTGCTGAACACCCCTTCTGTAACATTGCTGTGCAAAAAATAATGCAGGGCGGGAGTGCAAAACAACTGCTCACCTTTTTCCGTCAGTGTCCGAGCTCTTTTAAGCACATTTACAAGCATAAACTCGGCACTCAATACCGTCTTATGCAGATACACCTGCCAATACATGAACCTGCGTGCGACAATGAATTTTTCAACACTGTAAATACCCTTTTCTTCCACTACCAACTGATCATTCACCACATCGAGCATTTTGATAATGCGCTCACTTCCCACCTGCCCTTCCACTACTCCACTGAAAAAACTATCGCGAGTGAGATAGTCGAGGCGATCCATATCCAACTGACTACTGACGAGTTGATGAAGGAAGTGTTTCCCGTAATGTCCGTTAAAAATACTGATCGCCATATCCAGCCTGCCTCCCAGTGCGGTATTGAGCTTCTGCATGATCAACGAAGAAATATGCTCATGAGGAACTTTATCTGCTATTGAATGTTCCAATGCATGGCTGAACGGGCCATGCCCCACATCGTGCAGCAAAATAGCCGCAAGAAGCCCTTTTTCCTCTTCTCCGGTAATATCAATACCTTTGTGTCTGAGTTCATCTACCACGTTCTGCATCAGGTGCATTGCGCCTAAAGCGTGTTGAAACCGGTTATGGGAAGCGCCCGGATAAACCAACTGCGACAATCCGAGTTGGGATATTCTTCGTAATCGCTGAAAATAGGGATGATCAATCAGATCGAGTATAAAGTCATGACGGATGGTAATAAAACCATATACCGGGTCATTGATAATTTTTTTTTTATTGCCCATTGAAGCGGTAAAAATAATGGGTAAACGCACGCGCCGTAACTAAAAGATATTTTCGCATATCTATAGAATCTCATCTATTGCGGCACAATAATCATCATTAACTTCGTTGGACAAATGATCTATAGGAATGAAGTGCTACTACCAAAACAACTCTGTATGACAATAGTAAAAATACTTTGGGTCGATGATGAGGTGGATCTGCTCAGACCACATATTCTATTTCTTGAACAAAAAGGATATACCATCCATACTGTCAACAATGGCCGCGATGCAATAGACCAAGTGCGGCAGAATTTTTTTGACATCGTATTTCTCGACGAAAATATGCCTGGTCTCAGCGGGCTACAGGTATTGCCCGAGTTAAAAAATATTGACCCCACACTACCGGTGGTGATGATCACCAAGAGCGAAGAAGAGCATATTATGGAAGATGCAATCGGATCCAAGATCGCGGATTACCTCATTAAACCGGTCAATCCGAATCAGATACTGCTTACGATTAAAAAAAATCTCGATGAAAAACGATTAGTGAGTGAAAAAGCTACCAGCGGTTACCGGCAAGAGTTTCGCGATATTGCCATGCGTCTCGGAGACAGAATGGATCCCGAAGAGTGGGCAGATTTTTATAAAAAACTTGTTTACTGGAGTATGGAACTGCAGGGGTCTGATGACGAGGGGATGTCTGATATCTTCCGTACCCAGCGTATGGAAGCCAACGAACAATTCTCCCGATTTATTCGCAGCTCGTATCTGGGTTGGCTCAAAAACAGCAGCCTCGCACCCGTAATGTCGCATACACTTGTTAAGCAACGGGTTGCACCGGTTCTGAAAGAAAATCCAACTGAGACCGTATTTATGGTTGTGATTGACAATTTACGTTGGGATCAGTGGCGTACCATCATGCCACGACTAAAGGATTATTTCCGTGTTGACCAGGAAGAAATCTTCTACAGTATCCTTCCTACAGCTACACACTATGCACGGAACGCCCTGTTTTCAGGTCTGATGCCGAGCGAGATGGAAAGAGTATTTCCGCAACTGTGGAAGTCAGAAGAAGATGAGGGGGGGAAAAATCTTCACGAAGAAGAGTTCCTCGCTGCACAACTCAAACGGCTTGGATTTGATTTAAAATGGAGCTACAACAAAATCACAAATATTGCCGCAGGAAAAAAACTTGCTGACTCATTCTCCAACCTGATGAATAACAGGCTGAATGTGATAGTATATAATTTTGTTGATATGCTGAGTCACGCCAGAACAGAAATGGAAGTAATCAAAGAGCTCGCAGATGATGAGCCGGCTTACAGAAGCATCACACAAAGCTGGTTTGACCACTCTCCTCTTCTGGATATTCTAAAGCAGGTAGCAGAAAAAAAATGCCGTCTCGTCATCACTACCGATCATGGAACAGTGCGTGTGGAAAACCCGGTTAAAGTCGTGGGCGATAAAAATACCAATACTAATCTCCGTTACAAAGCTGGAAAAAACCTCAGCTACAACCCAAAAGAAGTTTTTGAGATACGAAATCCATCGGATGGCTTTTTACCAAAATCCAATGTGAGTACTTCGTATATTTTTGCGATGAACAATGATTTTTTTGTTTATCCGAACAACTACAATCATTTTGTCAACTACTACCAGAATACGTTCCAGCACGGTGGTATCAGTATGGAAGAAGTCCTTATTCCATTTGTTTTACTAAGCCCGAAATAGGCCGTTGTAAGAAAAAAGAATAATGGTACCCGATACATACATTTGCATATCACCGGATGATCTTCCAAGAGTAGCGGCAGCTTTTGTAAAAAAATTTTCACAACCGGACGTATTTCTGCTAAAGGGGGAAATGGGTGTCGGCAAAACCACTTTTATGTGTGCGCTCTGCAAAGAAATGGGCGCATCACCGGCGAGTAGTCCTACCTATTCATTGGTAAATGAATATGAAACAGCGAGCGGGCAACTCATTTATCACTTTGACCTTTACCGTATCCGTTCTATTAGCGAAGCGCTTGATTTAGGTATAGAAGAATATCTCGGTTCAGGAGAGTGGGTATTTATTGAATGGCCGGAGGTCATAAGCCCACTTCTGTCCGATAATTGCAATTTTATAGAAATAATAGAAATATCCGGCTCCAGAGAGATCACCTTCTAAGATAGCATCTTAACCAAAGAATAGCCGAATGAACATTCGGTCGTTTTTTATTAAGAGTATTTTTTTACCAGGTAATTATCACTTGTCCATCGCCAGATTTTACACCCGATGCATTATCCTGTGCACTCCCTGTATTGAAAGAGCCACCGCCACCACCACCGTATTCGATCCACCCCGAAAGCTGGTCACCACCGGCACCACCTGAATATCCGCCGCCACCACCACCCGCAACATTGGCGGCTCCTCCGCCACCATATCCTCCGTTCGGCCCATAAGACCCGCCTGAAATTCCACCTGCTGCACTGCCATTGAGGGCAGCTCCTGGGTTGGATTGCGAAACGCTGCTTGTACCACCGGAATACCATCCACCTCCAGATGCCCCACAGTGTTCATGGCCCACTCCGCCAAAACCACCGCTGCCGTTTGATCCTCCGGAAGAGGAGCCGTTAGGGTATGCCCCGCCGCCGTTAGTAGAACTCAATCCATCGCCACCGTTGTGATAAGTTCCTTGTCGCCCTCCGGCACCTCCACCGCCTCCTGCAACAATCATGGGAGTGCTATCTCCGACCACAGAAACGGCAGTACCTCCACCGCCACTTCCAGCGGCATACTGGTTTATTGTTCCATTTAGTCCTTTTTGTCCGACGAGGATACGAAGTTGCTGACCGGAAGTAACTGAAAATGTTCCTTTCATACGCGCTCCCTTGCCACCAAACCGATCCACTGTTTGATTGGTTCCTCCCTCAGCGCCCCATGCTTCTATGGTTATTTGGGTTACACATGCTGGAACTGTCCAATTTTGAATACCTCCCGTATAACTGAATGTCTGTGTACCTCCACCCCCTCCCTGTAGCGAAATGGAAGTACAGGCCGGCGAAGAAGAACCACAGGTGTTATCAGCAGTAACACATACGCTGCCGCCGGTTGATCCAAAATCTACAGTAGCTGATAGCGTTCCCTGTCCGGAAACAATACTGGCTCCTGATGGAACTGACCATACATAAGAAGTGGCTCCTGCTACTGATGAAACAGAATATACTTTTCCCGTGCTATACGCACAAAAGGAGGTTTCCCCCACTACCGGTCCGGGGGCTGGTGGAACATTGCTAACGATCACAGAGTTTGAAGTAGGCGCTGAAGTACAACCGTTGACTGTTGCCGATACTTCATAGGTACCGGCATTTCCTATTGTTACATTGAGTTGTGAGGGGTTTTGCTGGGTAGAATAAAAACCATTTGGGCCTGACCATACATAAGATGCCCCCACCACATTACCTGCGGAAAGATTCAATGTTGCACCTGCGCACAAAGGACTATTACTACTCGCTGTCGGGGCTATGGGAATGGCAGATACAGTTACGTTGACACCAATGGGTGCAGAGCTGCATCCGTTTACAGTTACAATCAGTGTATAAAGTCCGCTCGCCGCCGAAGTAGGAGAAAAGATAACCGGATTCTGTTCATCAGAAACAAAAGCATTCGGACCAGACCAACTGTATGTTGCTCCATTAAGCGAGGAAGCAAAAAGATTGAGATCATTTCCTTCGCAAAGAGGACTGTTGGAACTCACTGCAGGTAACGTAAAATCGCAATCGTAACAGGATTGTTTCCAAGTATCACCAGTCCACATATTCACACAATCGGTATCTGTATTATAGACCTGAAGGCCCATAGCGGGCTGTTGAATCGCATCTCTCTGAGCCTGTGTCATCCTCGGTATAAGAAAGCCCTTGTCAGAAAAATCAATATCCAATCCCGCAGAAGAATGAGGTGCGGAACCGGTAGGATTGATCCCAACCTGAGCAAACGAGCACAGTGAAAAAAAGACAAATAAAATCAGAACTGAACTATTTCTTTTCATCGCAAACAGTTTAATAGAGTGATAGAATTCCCGATTATTGTTTGTACAAACATAAATAAATCATAGAAAATAAGACATCCAAAAAAAACAGATAAAAGAAGAAAAAATGCAGGGGAACCAAATCTGTTAATGAGAGGGAGCTTGCCCTTCTGCATCTGCCGGAGCAATATGTAAACTGTCGGCAGGAGTGGAAGTCACTTCAGATGGCGCTGAAAGCATCACTGATTTTTTCATAATAGGCAATTGTCCTTCCAAACGTTCGCGGGATTGTAGCTCACTATTTGCTCTGTGACTGAATACTGCCATAGTCAACGTTAGTATTACTGCTGTAGGACCAATAAGCCATAGAATACCAGAACCAAGCTGAGAAGTTTTGTATTGTGACATATTCAGGGAAAAAATTTTAGAACATTGCGAAAGTAAAGTAAAACGACGTTCCCACAAAATGGTCACCCACTCACAGTAAAAAATTCCAGAAATTAATACAACCTGACGGGTGAAAAACTTATTCCCCAGTGTGGTTGTCTGTTATCATTTGTCCGTAACTTCGGTATCTTCAGAGAAACTTTTTTATATTCATTGATTAAATGAATAATAGGAAAATATAAACCGGTTATTAAGAGCCTCAAAACACTATGGATATAAAGAAGGAATCTATCAGGGCACTCGCACAAGAAGCTGCTCTGATGCCGCAGGAAGAGATGCTGGAAGTCTCGAAGAGAAAGTTCCGGCTTTCGATCGGAATACCCAGAGAGTCTTCGTTTCAAGAAAGAAGGGTTGCTCTCGTTCCTGAGAGCGTTGCACTATTAGTGAGCAATGGGCACGAGATCATTGTAGAAACCAATGCAGGAAAGGAGTCAAATTTTCAGGATCACGATTACAGTGAAGCCGGTGCGCAGATTGTTTACAGCCCCGAAGACGTTTTTAAATCCAATATTATTTTAAAAGTTGCCCCGCCGAGTATAGAGGAACTGGGGCTGATGACGGGCAAGCAAACGCTGATCTCCGCCCTTCATCTTCCGATGCAGAAGATGGAAATGTTTAAGGTATTGAGTTCCAAACGTATCACGGCTATTGCATGGGATTATATCAAGGACGAGACAAATATTTATCCTATTGTCCGTGCAATGGGAGAAATTGCAGGGAACACTTCTGTTCTGATCGCCGCTGAATATCTCAGCCATCATCATGGAGGCCAGGGGTTAATGTTTGGGGGAATATCTGGAGTTAAACCAACGGAAGTGGTCATACTTGGTGCCGGTACAGTAGGAGAATTTGCCACCCGCGCTGCACTCGGACTCGGTGCCAGCGTTAAATTATTCGACAACAGCATTTACAAACTGCGCCGCATTCAGAACGACCTCGGTTCCCGGCTGTGGACCAATACCATTCAACCATCGGAACTCCACAAGGCGCTTGAATCTGCTGATGTAGCCATCGGCGCTATCCATTCATCCAAGGGAAGAACTCCGGTGGTGGTAACCGAAGAAATGGTCAGTAATATGAAATACGGCAGCGTAATTGTCGATGTCAGCATTGATCAGGGAGGGTGTTTTGAAACCTCCCATATTACCACTCATGAGAAACCGGTATTCAAAGAGCACGGTGTAATACATTATTGTGTTCCGAACATCGCTTCGAGTGTTTCCCGAACTGCTTCTTATGCTGTCAGCAATATCTTTGCGCCAATACTGCTGACTATGGGCGATGAAGGGGGGATTGCGAATCTCGTAAAAAACCAGGAAGGATTCAGACATGGGGTATATATGTATAATGGCACCCTCACTAATGAAACCATTGCATCTTTTTTTGAAATGCCATGGAAACCGCTTGATTTACTGATTGCAGCGTTTTAACAGCCATCGGAGCCATTCGTTATCCCAAGAACTTTATTTCTCTATTTTTCAAAAAGGCAATGTTGTACATGAAATATTGGATAGAAAAAAGAGTTAGTAATTCTGAAAACAATAAAATGGACATGATGAAACTGATGAGGTTCTTTTTTATCGGATTATTCTTTACCAGTCTCTTTTCATGTGCGCCTGCACGTCCTGGCTTCGATTACAGAGGACATACAAAAGCAGGAAAAAAAATAGCCCGGAGTGCCGAAAAAAGAGTAAAACGGACTGGAGGTAACCTGACGTTGTTCGATTGTTCCAAATGATCAATCGCAAAAGTGAAGTCAGAGTGCAGGTAATACCTCCGACACGCACTCTCCGAAGCCGATGCGTACACCGTCCTTCTCCGCATATCCTTTCATAATCACCTTGTCATTATCGTTGATAAAAGTCCGCACAGAGCCATCCGGCATCTGAACGGGCTTGGATCCCTTCCATGTAATTTCCAGCATTGAACCGAACGTTCCTTCGGTTGGGCCACTGATTGTTCCACTCGCCATTACATCACCGCACCGGATATTACACCCGTTAACCGTATGGTGTGCCAGTTGTTGAGCCATATTCCAATACATATAGCGATAGTTACTGACCGAGACATTCTTTTCTTCACCTCCGCTTGGTGCAATGCTCACTTCGAGGTGAATGTCAAAATTTTTATTTCCTTCGTATTGCAGATAGGGCATCACTGCGGGCTCCTGTACAGGTCCCATTACGCGGAATGGTTCCAGCGCATCGAGTGTAACGATCCAGGGGGACATAGAAGATGCGAAATTTTTGGCAAGAAAGGGACCCAGTGGCACATACTCCCAGCGTTGTATATCGCGTGCACTCCAGTCATTAAAAAGTGTAAGGCCAAAAATATAATCATCGGCCTCTACTGTTGAAATGTGTTGCCCTAGCGGCTTACCATCAAACGTTATGAAGGCCATTTCCAATTCAAAATCCAATTGTTTAGTCGGCCCAAAGACAGGTTGTGAATTATCGCTGGCATTGGTTTGCCCCATAGGCCGGTGAACCGGTGTGCCACTTACAATAATACTCGATGCTCTTCCATGGTAACCTACAGGCAAATATTTCCAATTCGGAAGGAGCGCTTTGTCAGGATCCCTGAACATCATCCCCACATTTCGCGCATGATCCATACTGCTATAAAAGTCAGTGTAGTCACCAACTTTTACCGGGAGCAACATCTGCACTTCGCTTTGATTGACCAGCACCTGTTTGACATGATGCTCCCTGTCGCGCAGATCGGGCATATCCGACCGCAATAACTTGCTCACTCTGTTTCGCAGGTCACTTACCGCCTCCTTTCCGTGACGCATCATCGGGTTCAGAGAATCAGCCAGCATATCTTCAAGCCGGAAAGGAAGATTTTCAAGATACCCTAAAATGTGCAGTGCTTTAAGATCGAGTATTTTCTCACCTATCGCCACACCTACACGCGGCAACTGGCTTTCCGTTCTGAATACGCCGAACGGGAGGTTTTGAATTGGAAAATCGCTTTCGGCTGGGACATCCACCCAGCTTTTTAGTTTTGGATCATTGGCCTTTACTCCGTGCATCATTCCAAAAAGTATTTTAGTATCGCTGCCTTCACTCCGCTAATGTAAGCGTTTGAATGATTCGCAGAGATCACCATCATTAAATCCAATCCGGGTACCTGTATGAAATTTCGCTTCCCCTACTGTTTTCTTTGTGCTTGTTAGTAAATTGCTCCCCATGAAACCCTCACGCGGAATCCTTTTCTTCACTGTTTTTTTATTTCTGCTTGCCGTCTTTCATTTTGGCCTTACTACAATATATAATTTTTCTTATCTAAAATGGCCGTCTTTCCTCAAAACAGTGGCAATGAGATATTCTGCACCACTGTTTCACCAGAACTGGAAAATGTTTGCCCCGGATATTGCAGCATATCATACTGAATTAGAATACCGCGCCCACGCTGACAGTGGGTGGTCAATATGGCAAGACGTTTCTGCTTCCAATGGTTTTGGTCCGCGATCGCGTGTAGAATATATGGAGCAGACAATCAACTCAGGACTCGCCTACCAGATTGCAAATAATGTCTATACCCGTGATGCCAGACGGGTATTTGACGGTGCCGTTCACAGTTTTGATTTTAGAAAGGCTGCCTATTTTACTGAAGAATTGTATGAGAGAAAAACAGGGAAGCGACTGGGTGATTCTCTGCAATTGAGGGTAATGTTTCGCTTTACTCCCAAACCCGGAAGCGCACTTTCAACCCAGAAAAGTTATCTCGAATTTCCAGCACAAAAAACATCCCGGTGAAGGAACGATTTGAAAACTTTGCTGTGCGGCTTTCTTCATCGGTGCATCATCCGATGGCTCTCCGCCTCTTTACAAAAGCAGTCTATGGTTGGTTTCTTGTAAATGTGCTGCTAACGCTTTCTGATCGCGACTATATATGGGGAGAAAAGACAGTACTACTAAGATATGGAGCAGGCGATAACCGGCTGAATAACCTGATACATATTCTAATGTATGATCTTAGTTTGTTCTCTCCAGCATACTATCTGCATATTGTTTCTGCAATACTTGGAATGACCGATAGATGGTGGACC